>NZ_JBMCZA010000167.1:271-1240 GCF_048654705.1 Nocardioides sp. CPCC 206348 | reverse complement strand
CGACAGAATGCTACAGTTGTGTAGTAAATGGAAGACCTTCGCTGATCTAGGGTGTGTTCATGTCCGACCTGGCCCGGAAGAGACGGCCGTACGCCGCCCGCGTTCCGATGGCCGAACGCCGCGAGCAGCTCCTCGACGCCGCCTTGAGGATCATCGATCGCGACGGGTACGACGGGGTCTCGATCGACGCGATCGCGAAGGAGGCCGGCGTCACCCGACCCGTCGTGTACGGCGCCTTCGAGAGCCTCGGCCCGTTGCTGATGGCCCTGCTCGAGCGCCAGCAGCAACGCGCCCTGCTGCAGCTGTTCGGCGCCCTTCCCCACGACCTCGGGGACGGCAAGCCGGCCGACCTCATCCGTCAGGCCGGGCCGCCCCTGCACCAGATGCTGCTCGACGACCCGGTGACCTGGCGGGCGATCCTGCAGAGCGCCACCCACGCACCGGAAGCGGTGCGCGAGCGCGTCGAGGCCGACCGCGAGCAGGTCCGGCTCGCCGTCGAACGGCTGGTCGCCGGGGCCCTCGGACGCAAGGCGGACTCAGAAGTGCTGTCGCACGCGCTCATCGCCGTGCTCGAGCGGTTCGGGCAGCTCGTCATCGCGGATCCGGAACGCTTCACCGCCGAGCGACTGACCGAAGCGGTCGTCGCCCTGCTGGGGCCGGCGCCCCGACGCGTCACTTGAGCGTGATGTCGCTGAAGATCAGCAGCGGCCAGGCGACGATCTCCCCGAGGTAGGAGAAGAACGCGTCCGGGCCGTAGAGGCCGTCGAGGTGCTTCTGGTGGGCGTCCGCCCACAGGACGCCGACGATCACGTAGGGAATGCCCAGCCAGATCGCCACGATGAACAGGTCCTTGACGGTGATCGGCTTCTTCTCGGTCTCGGTCGAGGTCGTCATGGAATCCACCGTAGGTGAATCCGGGCGCAATTGCTACATGTGTGTAGTAATTAGTCCGGTCTCCCCGGAGGGCGA
>NZ_JBMCZA010000167.1:0-261 GCF_048654705.1 Nocardioides sp. CPCC 206348 | reverse complement strand
TCCGGGCCGTAGAGGCCGTCGAGGTGCTTCTGGTGGGCATCGGCCCAGAGCACCCCGACGATGACGTACGGGATGCCCAGCCAGATCGCCACGACGAACAGGTCCTTGACGGTGATCGGCTTCTTCTCGGTCTCGGTCGAGGTCGTCATGGAACCACCGTAGGTGAATCCGGGCGCAATTGCTACATGCGTGTAGTAATTAGTCCGGTCTCCCCGGAGAGCACTGTCGGTGGCGAGGTGCACGCTGGATCCATGACCACTT
>NZ_JBMCZA010000166.1:4039-4300 GCF_048654705.1 Nocardioides sp. CPCC 206348 | reverse complement strand
GCCAGCTCGGCGCCGACCTCGACGGTCTCGTCCTCGGCAGCCTTGATCTCGAGCAGCGTGCCCGCGACCGGAGACGGGATCTCGGTGTCGACCTTGTCGGTGGACACCTCGAGCAGCGGCTCGTCGACGGCGACGGCGTCACCGACCTGCTTGAGCCAGCGGGTGACCGTGCCCTCGGTGACGGACTCGCCCAGCGCGGGGAGCGTGACCGCCGTACCGCTGGCGGCGCCGCCGGCAGCGGGTGCCTCGGCAGCGGGAGCT
>NZ_JBMCZA010000166.1:2063-3961 GCF_048654705.1 Nocardioides sp. CPCC 206348 | reverse complement strand
GCCGGCGCCTCTTCGGCGGGCGCAGCAGGCGCCTCGGCGGGGGCCTCGCCGGCCTCACCGATCACGGCGAGAACGGCACCGACCTCGACCGTGTCGTCCTCGGCCGCCTTGATCTCGAGAAGCGTGCCCGCGACCGGAGAAGGGATCTCGGTGTCGACCTTGTCGGTCGAGACCTCGAGCAGCGGCTCGTCGATCGCAATCTGGTCGCCGACCTGCTTGAGCCAGCGAGTAACGGTGCCCTCGGTGACGGACTCACCGAGCGCGGGAAGAGTGACTTCGGTCGCCATGGACCTCATCCTTGCACCACGACTGAAGCATCTGGCAACCAGCCACCCATCGATCGGGCAAACTGTCTGCATGGCTTGGTTCGATCGATTCCGCAGGGGCTCGAAGGTACGCATGAGTAACCCCACGGCAGAGGCGCGTACGGGTTCCACCCGTGTGCGCGCATCGGACCGTACCGACGAGCAGCACCTGCAGACCTGGGTGGGCGAGCGACGTGGCGTCGAGGGGTTCGTCGAGCCGCGTACCGCCGTCAGCGACGTGACGCTCCTCCTCGTCGCGCACGACGGGGAGTGGACCCGCCGACGGGTCCCGTCGGTCAAGTGGGCGCACGACTTCTGCAACCGCCACCAGATCCCGTCGTACGACGCCGCAGTGGTCGGTGTGCCGCAGCGGATGCGCGACTACAACTCCCGGGTCAGGCAGCAGCAGAAGCAGCAGCGGCCGCCGACGCCCTGAGCAGCTCGACGAGGGTCGCGACGCCGTAGCCGGTCGCGCCCGAGGTCCAGTGGCCGTTCGGGCCGCCGCGGTTGTACGTCGGCCCGGCGATGTCGAGGTGTCCCCACGGCAGCCCGCCCGTGAACTCGCGCAGGAACGCCGCGGCGAAGATCCCGCCGCCCCAGCGGATGCCGTCGTACTGCGACAGGTCGGCGATCTTGCTGCTGCGGATCCGCTCGTCCATGAAGTCCGGGATCGGCATCGGCCAGGCGTCCTCGCCCGCGGACTCGGCGGCGGCGAGCACCTGCTCAACGACGGCGTCATCGCCCATCACACCGGCGATCTTGTCGCCGAGCGCCATCACCATGTGGCCGGTCAGGGTGGCGATGTCGATGACCAGGTCCGGCGCGCACTCGACCGCGCGACCGAGTGCGTCGGCAAGCACCAGCCGGCCCTCGGCGTCGGTGTTGCCGATCTCCACGGTCTGGCCGTCGTACATCGTCTGCACGTCACCGGGGCGCATCGAGGCGGCGCCGATCATGTTCTCGGCGAGCGCGGCGAACCCGGAGATCCGGACCGGGAGGTCGAGGCGGGCGGCGGCGATCATCGCCTGCACGACGGCGGCGGCCCCGGCCATGTCCTCCTTCATCGTGCCCATGCTGGCGGCGGGCTTGATCCACAGGCCGCCGGAGTCGAACGTGATGCCCTTGCCGACCAGCGCGATGTGCAGGACCGCGTCCTTGGGGCGGTAGGACAACTCGACCAGGCGCGGCGGTGCAGCAGAACCTGCGCCGACGCCGAGGATCCCCCCGCAGCCGAGCTCGGCCAGTCGCACCTCGTCGAGGACGTCGACCTTCACCTTGGTGCCGCCGCTGGGGACCTGCTTGTTGCCTGCCTTCACCGCTGCGGTGATGGCGTCGGCGAACATCGGCGGGGTCAGGTCGGCCGGGGGAGTGTTCACCCAGTCGCGGGTGGCGAGCACGGCATCGACCACGATCTGGGCCGGCTCGACCGCAGCGACCACCTCGGCCCGGCGGGCTGCAGGGGTCAGGACGACGATCTCGGCCGGCGTGGTCGGCGTACCGGGCTTCGACTTGTAGGCGGTGAAGGCGTAGCCGCCCAGGCGGTAGCCCTCGATCACGGCGCGCACGAGCTCGGGGCTGTCCGCAGGCAGTGCC
>NZ_JBMCZA010000166.1:657-2027 GCF_048654705.1 Nocardioides sp. CPCC 206348 | reverse complement strand
TTGCCGGCCGCTCGTCGTACCTCTGCCGGACCGGGGTCGGCGCCGAGGCCGACCAGCACGAGCAGGGGTGAGGAGATGACGCCGGCGGTCGGGACCTTGGTGACCTCGCCCGGCTTGCCCTTCGCGCCGACGGTGGCCAGCAGGCCGGAGAGCTTGCGCCCGTACGCCGCCGCGACGTCCTCCGCACCCGGCGCCAGGACGCCGTCCGGCAGCACCCCGACGACGACAGCCTCCGCACGGGTCTTGGCAGGACTGGCAGTTCGCAGGGCAAAGGACGTCACCGCCAGAGCCTATCGAGCGGGTGCTGCCGACGTGTTCGGGGAATGCAATAGATTCCGGTCATGGCTGATGCGACCCCCCTGCAGTCCCCGCTCCATGACCGGCACGTTGCGCTCGGCGCGAAGTTCTCCGAGTTCGGCGGCTGGTCGATGCCGCTGGAGTACCCGACGGGAGTGGTCAAGGAGCACGCCGCGGTGCGCGAGGGCGTCGGCATCTTCGACGTCAGCCACCTCGGCAAGCTCGTCGTCCGGGGCCCGGGTGCGGTGGAGTTCCTCAACTCGACGCTGACCAACGACCTGCACCGGATCGGCCCCGGCAAGGCGCAGTACAGCCTCGTCGTCGACGACGAGACCGGCGGCATCATCGACGACGTCTTCACCTACTACCGCGACGACGAGCACGTCCTCGTCGTCCCGAACGCCTCCAACAACGAGGAGGTACGACGCCGCCTGGCCGACGCCGCGCCCGAGGGCGTCGAGGTCATCGACCACCACCAGGACTACGTCGTGCTGGCGATCCAGGGCACGAAGTCCGACGAGGTCGTCGCCGCCGTGGGCCTTCCCGTCGGCCATGACTACCTCACGTTCGTCGAGGCTCCGTTCGAGGCCGACGACGCCGACCCGGACCCCGACGCGCTCGTCATCGTCTGCCGCACCGGCTACACGGGGGAGCGCGGCTACGAGCTGATCGCCTCGTCGAAGGTGGCCGTGGCCCTGTGGGACCGGTTGCTGGCCGCCGGCGAAGCCGTGGGCCTGACCCCGTGTGGCCTCGGCGCCCGCGACACCCTCCGCACCGAGATGGGCTACCCACTGCACGGCCAGGACATCTCGTCCTCGATCACCCCCAACGAGGCGCGCCTCGGCTGGGCCGTCGGCTGGAAGAAGCCGGCGTTCTGGGGGCGCGACAGGCTGCTCGCCGAGCGCGAAGCCGGTCCGCAGCGCAAGCTCGTCGGCATCGTGTCTACGGGCCGGGCCATCCCGCGCCCGCACATGAGCGTCCGGTTGCTGCGCGACGTACCCCTCGGCGAGGTCACCTCGGGCACCTTCTCGCCGACATTGAAGAAGGGCATCGGCCTGGCCCTGGTCGCGAGC
>NZ_JBMCZA010000166.1:0-647 GCF_048654705.1 Nocardioides sp. CPCC 206348 | reverse complement strand
CCCCTCGGCGAGGTCACCTCGGGCACCTTCTCGCCGACGCTGAAGAAGGGCATCGGCCTGGCCCTGGTCGCCAGTGCGGTCAACGACGAGGCCGAGGTGATGGTCGACGTGCGTGGCCGCAACGAGGTCTTCCAGATCACCAAGCCGCCGTTCGTCACCCCCTCGGTGCGTGAGTCATGAAATCACCCCACGGTGTTCTCGATCTCCCCCGCTTCGCTCCTCCGTCCGACAACACCGCAGGGACCCCGAAATGAGCCTCCCGGAGCAGCCGTCCACCTTCCGTCCGCCCGCCGTGCCGGAGCAGCCGTGGCACTGGCGGCTCGAGGACGCGTCCGGCGCCGAGGTCACCCTCGAGGGCGAGGGTGCCGAGGAGTACGCCGACAAGACGTTCCCCAGCCAGGGTGACGCCGAGTCGTGGGTGGGCGAGATCTGGGCCGAGCTGGCCGAGTACGGCGTCGCCCAGGTGACGTTGTTCGAGGTCGACCGCGAGGTCTACGGCCCGATGTCGCTCAGCGCCTGACGGTGTCGTCGCCGCGGGAGTTCCGTCAGGTCGACGTGTTCAGCGCCGAGCCGCTGCTCGGCAACCCGGTGGCGGTGGTGCACGGCGCCGAAGGACTCACCGACGAGCAGATGCAGGCCTTCGCCCG
>NZ_JBMCZA010000165.1:66581-89347 GCF_048654705.1 Nocardioides sp. CPCC 206348 | reverse complement strand
CTGGAGGGCTATGCCGAGTCCGCGCACTGCCACCTCGGCGACTACATGGAGTACGCCGGCCTGCGCCAGCAGATCTCCGAGCTGGAGAAGCAGTCCAGCAAGGTACGACGACACGACCGCCGCAACGAGGCGGCTGCCTCCCTCGAGCAGCTCGTCCCCGGCGACGTGATCGTGGTGCCCGTCGGCAAGTTCGCCGGGCCCGCTGTGATCGTGGAGCCCGGACTGTCCGAGCAGGGTCACCGCCCGCTGGTCATCACCGCCGAGCGCCAGGGCCGCCGGCTCGCGATGATCGACTTCCCGGTGCCCGTCGAACCGGTCGCGAAGATCCGGCTGCCCAAGCGGGTCGACACGCGCAACCCCCAGCAGCGCAAGGACATCGCGCAAGCGGTCCGCGCCGCGGTGCGAGCACTGCCCGCGTCCGTGACGCGCCCCCGGCCGGAGCGCGGCCCGGTCGACGAAGGTGTCGCGCGCCAGATCGCCGAGATCCGCGAGCAGATCCGCTCCCACCCGTGTCACGGGTGCGACGACCGCGAGGACCACGCCCGCTGGGCCGAGCGCCACGCCAAGCTCGGCAAGGACGCGCAGATGCTGTCCGAACGCATCGAGCGGCGCACCAACACGGTCGCCCGGACGTTCGACCGCGTGTGCGAGGTCCTGACGGCCCTCGGCTACCTCGAGGAGGACGCCGTCACCGAGCGCGGCCGCGCCCTGATGCGGATCTACTCCGACCTCGACCTCGTCGCCGCCGAGTCCCTCCGCCTGGGCCTGTGGGACGGCCTCACGCCCCAGCAGCTGGGGGCGGTGCTCTCCTCGCTCGTCTACGAGGCCCGTCGTCCCGAGGACGGTCCGGGCAACGTGCCCGGCGGCGCCATCTCGGAGGCCATCGATGCGATGACCCGACTGTGGTCCGACCTCGAGCAGCTCGAGCGCACCCATCGCCTGGACTTCCTGCGCAGGCCCGACCCGGGCTTCGCCTGGACCGCGTACCGCTGGGCCGGCGGCCAGGACCTCGACGAGGTGATCACCCGCAACGACCAGACGGCGGGCGACTTCGTGCGCCAGATGAAGCAGCTGATCGACTTCGCGGGCCAGATCGCCAACGCCGCGGCCGGGACACCGGTGCGGGACACCGCCCGCGACCTGGTGAAGCTGCTGCGCCGCGGCATCGTCGCCGGCGGCTGAGCAGGCCCGACCGGCAGCTCAGTCGACCGGGGCCCCGGGCAGCGTCAGGGACTGCTCGACGGCGCGCAACCGGGCTGCGTAGGCCTGACCTCGCGGCGACAACGCCACGACGGCTCGCCGCCCGTCCTCCGGGTCGGCCCGGCGCACCACCAGGCCGCGCTCCACGAGGCGGTCCATGTGCCGGGTGAGACTGGCTGCGGGTACGACAGCCGCGACGGCGACCTCGCTCATCCCCAGACCCGGCTCGTCGTCGATGACCGCGATGATCCGCCAGTGCTCGAGCGTCAGGCCGTGCTCGTCGAGAAGCGGCTGGAGGGCATCACGAACCGTCGCCTCGACCTGGCGCACCTGGACCGCGATGCTCGAGGAGACCCGGTGGTGCGTGATGACCCGGCCCACGGCGGTCTCCTTCGCGCTGGCGGTGCCTTGAGACAGATTCGTGACAATCGCGTTAACGACGCCGCTACGCCGCGGAGTCGGCTCTATCGTAGGCATTGCCACAGCAATTCCGGTTGCACCACGTGCCCGCAACGTCGCCGGCCGAGGCAGCCCACGTCCCGCACGGAGGGCCCGTGCCCGACCTGCCCCGCGACCCGAGCAGCGACGTCCTGTCGGTCGCCTTCGTCGTACCCCTCCAGGGAACGACGGGCATCTACGGACCCTCCTGCCTGGCCTGCGGCGAGCTCGCGGTCGAGCAGCTCAACGCGCGTCGCGGGATTGCGGGGCGGCAGGTCGAGCTCGTCGTCGTCGACGGTGGCCGCGAACCCGCTCTCGTGGCGGACGAGGTCGGTCGCCTGGTCGACGGCGGGCGCGTCCAGGCGGTGGCTGGCTGGCACATCTCGGCAGTGCGCCAGGCGATCACGGCGCGCGTCGGTGGCCGGGTGGTCTACGCGTTCGCCGCGATGCACGAGGGCGGCGACGCCACACCGGGCGTGTTCATGATCGGCGAGCGTCCGATCAACCAGCTGCTGCCGGCCGCGCACTGGATGCGCGAGGAGCTCGGGGTGGGGCGCTGGGCGATCGTGGGCAACGACTACGTGTTCCCTCGCGTCACCGGCACCACCGCGCGGATCGCGCTCGAGGACACCCCGTCGGAGATCGTCAGCGAGACCTACGTGCCGCTCGGGACCAGCGACTTCAGCACCGTGCTGTCGGACCTGGCCCGGCAGCCGATCGACGGCGTGATCATGCTCCTGATGGGCCAGGACGCGGTGCACTTCAACCGCCAGTTCGCCCGGTCCGGCCTGTCGGTGGACCTGCCGCGGCTGAGCCCGGCGGTCGAGGAGAACACCCTGCTGGCCGGCGGTGCCGGCGCCAACCACGGGCTGTACGCAGCAGCGGCGTACTTCGACGGCCTCGGTACCGCGGAGAGCACCGAGCTGGCGCGCGCCTACTACGCCCGCTGGGGACGCTGGGCGCCGGCGCTGAACGCGGTGGGGGAGTCCTGCTACGAGGCCCTGTACTTCCTCGCCCGCGTCGGCGAGGTGTGCGGCTCGCTCGACGTCCGGGCCCTGTCGAGCCTGGAGTCGGGTCACTTCTACGCCAGTCCGCGCGGCCTGATGCGCCTCGACGGCAACCTGCTCGACCAGGACGTCTACCTCGCGGCGGCCGACGGCCTCGGCTTCCGCATCGAGCAGCAGATCGCGCGCGCCCACTAGGACCTCGCTCCCTGGCAGCGCACCGCCGTGTGCCACGCCTCCGGGAGGCCGGCCTCGTGGGCGTGGACGCCCAGGCGCCGCCACAGGGTGCCGCCCTGGTCGAGGTCGAACCGGTCCCCGGCAGGTCCCGCCACCGGCGTGGAGCCACCGACCGCCAGCACCGAGGAGACCACCCGGTGGCCGCCCAGCAGCGCCGGCGTCGTGGTGGCGTCGAGGGGCAGGTCCTCGACCAGCAGCGGAGTGCGGTCGCGCGTGACCTCGGTCCGCTGCCTGATGGTGCCCGGCGCCTCGCCGTACCGCCCGAGGACCAGCGACTCCCGCAGGAGCAGCGTGGCGCCGGCGGCGAGGCGTGCGACGGTCCGTCGTTGCACGTCCGCCCCGGCCGAGACCACGAACGGCTCGCCCGCCCAGGTCAGCGCCGCACCCGGGCCCAGCGTGATGAGCACCGAACAGGACGCCGTACCACCGCGCATGTCGAAGGCGACCGTCCCGCCGGGCTCGATCAGGTCCAGGCGAGCGCCCGCGTCGACCGTCACGTCGATCTCGATGGCGTCGCCGGCCAGCAGCAGCGCCCCCTCGGGCACCAGGGAGACCCGGGCGCCGTTCCGGTCGTGGTCGACGACCATCGGCCGGATCGATGCGGCGGTCGGGTCGGACACGGTCACCGCGCTGCGCACCCGGCAGCGCGCCTCACCCTCGCCGCGACTCACGCGGATGCGAGTTCGCGCCGATCGCTCAGTGCTCGTGAGCATGCCCGTGCGCAGGTGCGTGGGAGTGCCCGTGGGAGTGAGCCGCCATCGGGCCCGGGTCGATCGGCACCAGCGCGCCGGACAGGTGGTGCGCGCGCACACCGTCGAGCCACGCCACGAGCGCATCGATGCTGGTCCGGTCGGTGCGGGACAACCCGATGACGGGACGTTCGTGGCGGGCCGCGGTCGCATCGGCCAGCATCTGCACCACGTCGACCCCGACGTACGGCGCCAGGTCGGTCTTGTTGACGACGAGCAGGTCGGCGCGTTCGATGCCCGGTCCGCCCTTGCGCGCCACGTCGCCCCCACCGGCGACGTCGAGCACGAAGATCTGGACGTCGACCAGCGCCGGGGAGAAGGTCGCGGTGAGGTTGTCGCCACCGGACTCGATCAGCACCACGTCCAGCCCCGGGTAGTCGAACTCGAGGTCCTCGACCATCATCAGGTTCGCGCTGATGTCGTCCCTGATCGCCGTGTGCGGGCACGCGCCGGTCTCCACGGCGCGGATCCGGTCGGCTGCCAGCACACCGGCCGACCGCAGGAAGCGGGCGTCCTCGTCGGTGTAGATGTCGTTCGTGACCACCCCGAGCTCGAGGCGCTCGGCCAGCTCCCGGCACAGGAGTGCGATCAGCGAGCTCTTCCCGGTGCCCACCGGACCGCAGACGCCGAGCCGCAATGGCCGGGCCGGATGGGGGAGAGCGGCGAGTTCAGGCACGGAACAACCTCCTTGAGGAACCGGCATGGGCCTGTGCCCACGCCTCGATCTGGGGTGAAGCAACAGCGGGGACCTGGTCCGGCGTGCGGACGTCGACAACGGCATCGACCACGTCGTCGACACCGGCCAGCGCGTCGTGCACCCAACCGGTCACCACCACCGGGTCGAGCGGCACGAGCTTCAGCGCGGCTGCACAGACGGTCTGCACGTCGTCGTACGCGACCAGGCGCGCGAGCGACGCCGCTCCGATGTCGAGATGGGCCGCCAGCGAGCCCAGCACGGTCGACCGTCCCGGTCGCGGGACGCTCCCGACGGAGGGACTCGACTCCGGCCAGACCCGCGCCGCCAGGCGCAGCAGCGCCTGACCCTGCAGCCGGGCCGCGTCACGAAGGGCCGGGGAGACTGTCCGGGCAGCCCACGCTGCGTCGACGTCCGCCAGGGCCGCGCCGGTCAGCACAGCGTGTCGTGCTGCCACCGCGGTGCCCGCCTCGACCCGGGTCACGCCGAGCAACCGACTCCGCAGGTAGCCGGGTACGTCGGCCGGGTCCAGGCCGTGGGCCAGGGCGCCTTCGAGCGTGCCCGACTGCGTGTGTCCCGCCACCGGCAGGCGCGCGTCGGCCAGCAGCAGCATCAGGAGCTCGGGGTGCGGCATCGGCGGCTCAGAACATCGAGTAGAGCTGCGCCAGCGGCAGCTCCTCGGCCGGGGCCGGCACGACACGTTCACCGTCCACGTCGATGGCGAAGGTCTCCGGGTCGATGTCGATCCGTGGGAGCGCGGAGTTGTTGACCATCGACGCCTTGGTCACCTCCCGGGTCGGTTGTACGGCGGCCAGCCGGCGTCGCAGCCCCAGCCGGTCCGCCAACCCGTCGGTCAGCGCGGCCGGAGCCACGAAGCTGACTCCGTAGGCGCTGCCGTCGTCCACGAGGGTCGGCCGCATCAGGACCGGCTGGGGCGTCGGGATCGACGCGTTCGGATCGCCGAGCGCGCCCCACACGAGCGCTCCCGACTTCATCACCACGTCAGGCCTGATCCCGAAGAAGCGCGGGTCCCACAGCACGAGGTCCGCCAGCTTTCCGGCCTCGACCGATCCCACCTCGTGGTCGATGCCGTGGGCGATCGCGGGATTGATCGTGTACTTCGCGACGTACCGCTTGGCCCGGAGGTTGTCCGCCGCCCCGCCACCGAGATCGGCGTGACTGCCGAACTGGCGCTTCATCACGTGCGCGACCTGCCAGGTCCGGCAGATGACCTCGCCGATGCGCCCCATGGCCTGCGCATCGGAGGAGGTGATCGACAGGGCACCGATGTCGTGCAGCAGGTCCTCGGCAGCGATGGTGGTGGCCCGGATCCGCGACTCCGCGAAGGCCAGGTCCTCCGGCACCTGCGGGTTCAGGTGGTGGCAGACCATCAGCATGTCGAGGTGCTCGGCGACCGTGTTGACCGTGTGCGGGAGCGTCGGGTTCGTCGACCCCGGGATGATGTGGGCAAGCGAGGCCACCGTGAGGATGTCCGGCGCGTGGCCGCCCCCAGCGCCCTCGGCATGGAACGCGTGGATGCCGCGACCGGCGATCGCGCCGACGGTCGACTCGACGTACCCCGCCTCGTTGAGGCTGTCGGAGTGCAGCGCCACCTGGAGGCCGAACTCGTCGGCGGCCCGGAGCGAGGCGTCGATGGCCGCGGGGGTCGAACCCCAGTCCTCGTGGACCTTGTAGCCGGCCGCACCTCCCAGCGCCTGCTCGGCGAGCCCGGCGGCGCTCACCGTGTTGCCCTTGCCGTAGAGCAGGACGTTGATCGGGACCGTGTCGAGCGCGCGGTGCACGGCGGCGAGGTGCCAGGCGCCGGGCGTGACCGTGGTGGCCTTGGAGCCCTCCGACGGTCCGGTGCCGCCTCCCGCGACCGTGGTGATCCCGGTGGCGAGCGCCTCGACGAGCTGGGAACGCGACAGCAGGTGGACGTGGACGTCGATGGCGCCCGCGGTCAGGATCCGGCCCTCGCCGGCGATGACGTCGGTCCCGGGCCCGATCACGAGGTCCGGGTGCACGCCGTCGGCGATGTCCGGATTCCCGGAGCGCCCCAGCGCGACGATGCGTCCGGCCCGGATCCCGACGTCGGCCTTCACGATGCCCCAGTGGTCGAGGACCAGCGCATTGGTGATGACGGTGTCCAGGGCGCCCTCGGCGGACGTGCGAAGGGACTGCGCCATCGATTCGCGGATCGACTTGCCACCGCCGAAGACGGCCTCCTCGCCACCGACCACGTAGTCCTTTTCGACCTCGATCCACAGGTCGGTGTCGCCGAGGCGGACCTGGTCACCGACGGTCGGCCCGTACAGGGCTGCGTACGACGCCCGGCTGATCTCAACCATCGACGGACCCGCCCTCCGACTTGATCTGGATGCCCGGCACGCGCCGGAGGCCGCCCAGCGCCACGATCCCGACCTCCTGCGAAGCACCGGGCTCGAAGCGCCGCGATGTCCCGGACGGGATGTCGAGCCGGGACCCGAGCGCGGCAGCGCGGTCGAACGACAGCGCGGGGTTCACGTCGGGGAGGTGCACGTGGGAACCGATCTGGATCGGGCGGTCACCGGTGTTGGTGAAGACCAGGACCGCTCGCTGCGCCGGGGTCCGGTCACCGTTGAGGACCACTGTCCCGGCGCCGGTCCGGGTCGCGCCCGGGCCTTCCGTCACGATGCCCACAGCAGTCTCCTCACGCGATCGGGTGGTGCAGGGTGACGAGCTTGCGCCCGTCCGGGAAGGTGGCTTCGACCTGGACGTCGCGGATCATGTCCGCGACCCCGGCCATCACCTGGTCACGCGCGAGCACGTCACGCCCGCGCTCCATCAGGTCGGCGACCCGGGCCCCGGCCCGGGCTTCCTCGATGACCCAGCACGAGAGCAGGGCCACCGACTCGGGGTAGTTGAGACGGACGCCGCGGGACAGTCGGTCACGCGCGACCATCCCGGCGACGCTGAGCAGGAGCTTCTCCGTGTCGGCCGGAGTCAGGTGCATGCCTCAGACCGCCATCGCTGCTCGGACGGCTTCCAGGGCGCCCGCTCCGCCGACGCCGCTGGACGTGATCCGTCCCGATTCGAGGACGTAGTAGGAGTCCGTGCTCCGCAGGGCGAAGCCGACGTGCTGCTCGACCAGCAGCACCGACAGGTCGCCCCGCTGCGTCAGGTCTGCGATGACGGCCTCGATCTCGGCGACGACATTGGGCTGGATGCCCTCGGTCGGTTCGTCGAGGATCAGCAGCCGGGGCTTCGTGAGCAGCGTCCGGGCGATGGCCAGCTGCTGGCGTTGTCCACCGGACAGCAGGCCGGCCCGCCGGGGGAGCAGGTCCACCAGGGCGGGGAACGTGCCCAGGACGCCGTCGATCGCGGCCCGGTCGGTGCTGACCAGCTGCAGGTTCTCCAGCGTCGTCATCTGCGGGAAGCAGAGCTGTCCCTGGGGCACGTAGCCCACCCCTCGTCGTACACGCTTGTTCGGCCGCAGGCGCGTCACGTCCTCGCCGTCCAGCAGGACCTGGCCGCTCATCACGGGCAACAGCCCCACCGCGACCCGGAGCAGGGTCGTCTTCCCGGCGCCGTTGTGGCCCATGATGGCCACCGCACCACCCTCGGGGACCTCGATCGACACGTTCTCCAGCACCCGGGTCCGGCCGTAGCCGGCCGTCACGTCACGCAGCTCAAGCACGGTTGACCTCCGCTTCGACGGTGCGGCCGAGGTAGACCTCCTGGACCCGGGCGTTGGCCTGGATCTCGGCGACGCTGCCCTCGGCGAGGACCTTGCCGGCGTGCATCACCGTGACGAGCTGGGCGTAGTTCCGGACGAAGTCCATGTCGTGCTCGATGACGACGATGGTGCGTTCGGTCCCGATCCGGCGGAGCAGCTCGCCCGTCGCGTCCCGCTCCTCGGCACTCATGCCCGCGACCGGCTCGTCGAGCAGCATCACCCGGGCGTCCTGGACGAGCAGCATGCCGATCTCGAGCCACTGCTTCTGACCGTGCGCGAGGACTCCTGCCGGCTTGTCCCGGAGCGCGGTCAGGCCGATCGTCTCGAGAGCCTCCTCGACGTACGACGGCGTGCCGCGACGCGCGCGCAGCATCCCCCAGGCCGAGCGGTGGACGCCGCCGGCGATGTCGAGGTTCTGCAGCACCGACAACCCCTCGAACACCGAAGCCGTCTGGAAGGTGCGCCCGATGCCCGCACGCACGATCCGGTGCGACTTCATCCGCAGCAGGTCCTGGTGGCGGTACCGCGCGAGCCCGGTCGCGGAGACCAGGCCGGTGACCGCATCGACCAGCGTGGTCTTGCCGGCACCGTTCGGACCGATCAGGAAGTGGAGCTGGCCCTGCAGGAGGGTCAGGTCCACCCCGTCGATCGCCTTGAAGCCGTCGAAGTCGACCGTGAGGCCGCGGATCTCCAGATAGTCGTCGTTCATGACGCCACCTCGCTCTTTCGGAACCGGGCGGTGACCTGCGACCACGCGTTGCCGAGGCCCGCGGGGAAGCACAGGATCACGATGATGAACAGCAGGCCGAGGAAGTAGGTCCACTGGTCGGGGAAGGACTCCGACAGCGTCGTCTGGCCGAATCCCACGGCGATCGCGCCGAGCGCGGGGCCCAGCAGCAGCGCCCGCCCGCCGAGGGCCACACCGGCGATGAGGAAGATCGAGGCCGTGGCATCGACGTCCGACGGCGAGATGATGCCGGTGATCGGCGTGAACAGCGCCCCGCCGATGCTCGCCATCACGGCCGCCACCACGAAGGCGGCGAGCTTGATGTTGGCCGGGTCGTGGCCCAGGAAGCGCACCCGCTCCTCGGCATCGCGGGTCGCGACCAGGAGCTCACCGAACCGGCTGCGGTACAGCTGCCACACGATGAGCAGGCACACGACGAGCACGCCAGCGGCGATCGAGTAGATCATCTTCTTGTTCACCGGGTCGTACAGGTTGTAGCCGAAGAACAGCGTGAACTGGTTGAGGCCGTTGAACCCGCCGGTCTGCTGGATGGTGGCGATCAGCAGCGTCGCGAACGCGACGGCCAGCGCCTGGGTCAGGATCGCGAAGTAGGCCCCCTTCACCCTGCGCTTGAAGATCGCGAACCCGAGTATCGCGGCCACCACGGCGGGCACGACCACGATCGCGAAGAGCGTGAACGGGCCGCTGCGGAAGGGCTCCCACCAGCCCGGCATCGTCCCGTCGCCGTACAACACCATGAAGTCCGGTACGGCGTCCGGCCCCCCGGTCGCCATGGCCGCCTCGAGCTTCAGGTGCATCGCCATGGCGTACCCGCCGAGGCCGAAGAAGACGCCCTGGCCCATCACGAGCATGCCTCCGCGACCCCACGCCAGCCCGATGCCGACGCCGGCGATGGCCCAGCAGACGTACTTGCCGAGGTTGTTCAGCCGGAACGGGCTGAGCACGGCCGGCGCGATGACGAGGAGGGCGACGGCGACCAGCACGATGGCGATGAGCGGACCCCACGTCCGCCCCCACTTCTGCAGCGTGCCCTTCATGCCAGCCCCCTCGTGCGCACGGTGAACAGCCCCTGGGGCTTGAGCTGGAGGAAGATGACGACCAGCGCGAACGTGACCACCTGCGCCATGCTCGAGCTGAACCAGTCGGTGAAGAACGCGGTCACGATGCCCACCGCAAAGGCCGCGATCACGGTGCCCTTGAGCTGTCCCAGCCCACCGGCGACGACCACGAGGAACGCCGAGATGATGTACGTCGTCCCGAGGTTCGGGTTCGTCCCGGAGATCAGCGAGACGGCGACGCCGCCGACGCCCGCGAGGCCCGAGCCGACGAAGAACGTGACCCGGTCGGTGGTGCGGGTCGAGACCCCCATCGTCTCGGCGAGATCGCGGTTCTGCACGGTCGCCCGGATCTGCCGGCCGTAGGCGGTGTACTTCAGCAGCAGGCCGAGTCCGCCGAGGGCGGCGACGGCGAGCAGGATCGTGAACATCTGCCGGTACGGCCAGTGGTACCCGAACACATTGATGAAGCCGTCGAGCCATCCCGGTGTCTGCACGGGGTCGCCCTGCGCACCGAAGACGTCCTTGGCCAGCTGCTGGAGCAGCAGGCTCACGCCGACCGTGACCAGCAGCGTGTCGAGGGGGCGTCGGTACATCCACGAGATGATCGCGACCTCGAGCAACAGCCCGAGGGTGCCGGCAACGAGGAACGCCGCCGGCAGCGCGACCAGGATCGAGATGTCGGTGTTGGTCACGACCTGCTGCGTGAGGAAGGTCGTGTAGGCGCCGGCCATGAGGAACTCGCCGTGGGCCATGTTGATCACGCCCATCTGGCCGAACGTGAGGGCCAGGCCGAGGGCGGCGATGAGGAGCAGCGCGCCGGTGGCGGTGCCGGCGAGCAGGGGAGTGGTGAACGCGTCCAAGACGGAGGTCTCCTGGCTGGGGGGAGAGCCCCGGGGCGCCGTACCGCGTGGGTACGACACCCCGGGTGGTGAAGGATGAACTGGTCGGGGTGGACCGACTCAGTTCAGTTCTTGCTCGGGTCCCACCAGGCGTAGCCCTTGAGGAACGGGTCAGGCTCGATCGGCTTCTCGGAGTCCCACACGACGTCGAACTGGTTGTCGGCGTTGATCTGGCCGATCAGTCCTGTCTTGGCGATGTGGTGGTTCTCGCCGTCGATCACGACCGTGCCTTCCGGTGCGTCGAAGGACACCCCGTCCGCGGAGTCGTTGATCTTGTCGACGTCGAACGACTTGGCCTTCTCGACCAGGTTCTTGTAGAGGTACAGCGAGGTGTACGCCGCCTCCATCGGGTCGGAGGTCGGACGATCCTTGCCGTACTTGTCCTGGAACGCCTTGATGAAGGCGGCATTGGCGGGGCTGTCCACGGACTGGAAGTAGTTCCACGCGGCGTACTGACCGGTGACGTCCTTGCCCATCGCCGGTGCCTCCTCCTCGGCGATCGAGACGGAGATGATCGGCGTCTTCTCCGCCGTCAGGCCCTGCTCGTAGTACGCCTTGATGAAGCCGACGTTCGAGGAGCCGTTGATCGTGTTGAACACGAAGTCCGGCTTGGCCGCAACGATCTTGGCCACCTGGGTGGTCCAGTCGTCGTCATCGAGCGGGACGTACTCCTCGCCGACGATCTCGATCCCGAGCTCGGCGGCGTACTGCTTGATGATCTTGTTGGCGGTCCGGGGGAACACGTAGTCCGAGCCCGCCAGGAACAACGTCTTGACGCCCTTGGTCTTGAGGAAGTCCATGGCCGGGATGATCTGCTGGTTGGTCGTGGCGCCGGTGTAGTAGATGTTCTTCGACGCCTCGAGGCCCTCGTACTGGACGGGGTAGAACAGCAGGCCGTTGTTGGCCTCGACCACCGGGAGCATCGCCTTGCGCGATGCCGAGGTCCAGCCACCGAAGACGGCAGCGACACAGTCGCCGGTCAGCAGCTTCTCGATCTTCTCGGCGAAGATCGCGGGATCGCTCGCGCCGTCCTCCTCGACGAACTTGATCTGCTTGCCGAGGATGCCGCCGTCGGCATTGATCTCCTCCGCGGCCATCGAGAGCGAGTCGCGAACGGTCTGCTCGCTGATCGCCATCGCGCCGGAGGTGGAGTTGAGGAACCCGAGTTCGATGGTGTCACCGGAGGTGTCGACGCAGCTCTCGACTGCGCTCTTCTCTCCGGACTTGGTGCCACCACAGGCGCTCAGGCTGAGCGCTGCGGTGAGCGCGAGGACGGTGCCTGTCGCAAGGCGGGTGCGGGAATGCAACACGTGGGTGAACCCTCTCGGTCATCGGCCTGCAGTCTCGGGCTGCAGGCTCGGAGCCAGGGGGCACGGCGTCGGGCCCCGGTGACGATGAACCTAGGAAGGGCTGATTTCCAACTACTACCAAATGGAATGAAATCGGTGTTACGAAGCGGTCCCGGAAAGAACAGTTGTGAGTCGGGCGACCGGCGAGGCCAGTGACCACCGCTCCGCGAGCTCCGCCAGCCTGTCGGGATCGACAGGCGTACGAGGCAGGGCAAGGGCGTCGCCGCGGGGGAGGTCGATGTCGCGAGCGACCGCGACCACCTTCGGGGCCACGTCGAGATACGACGCCGCCTCCCGGATCTTCAGCCGCGGACCGGGGCCCAGGTCGCTGCCCGGGTCCTCGACCGCCGCGCGGACGCCGGCGACGTCGCCGTACTTCTGGAGCAGGGAGGCGGCTGTCTTGTCGCCGACACCCTTCACCCCGGGCAGGCCGTCGGAGGCGTCGCCGCGCAGCGTGGCGAAGTCGGCGTACTGGTCGGCGCGGACGCCGTACTTCTCGAGGACCCAGGCCTCGTCGACGCGCTCGTGCCGTCCGACGCCCTTGCCGATGTACAGGATCCGGACGCCGGCGGCATCGTCGACCAGCTGGAAGAGGTCACGGTCGCCGGTCACCGCGTCGACGGGCATGCCCGCGCCGGTGGCCAGCGTGCCGATCACGTCGTCGGCCTCGTAGCCCGCAGCACCGATGACCGCGATGCCGAACGCCGCGAGCACCTCGCGGATGACCGGGACCTGCAGCTCGAGCGGGTCGGGCACCTCCTCGACGTCGGGGGCGCCCGCGACCTCGGTGACGACGCGGTGCGCCTTGTAGGTCGGGATCAGGTCGACACGCCACTGCGGGCGCCAGTCGTCGTCCCAGCAGCAGACGAGATGGGTGGGCTCGTACTGCTCCACGAGGCTCGAGATGTAACCCAGCAGGCCGCGCACGGCATTCACGTTCGTACCGTCGGGAGCCAGGATCTCGGGCGACCCGAAGTAGGCGCGGAAGTACATGCTGGCGGTGTCGAGAAGCATCAGTCGCTCGGTCATCGCGGCCCAGCCTAGGGCCCCGGGACGAGATGTGAACGGGTCCGGGGCCGGCCTGCCCTAGTCTGACCCTGTGAGCCAGAGCATCAACCCAGCGGTCGAGGTCATCGATCGGCAGATCCTGGAGCTCCTGGCCAAGGACGGGCGGATGTCCTACACCGATCTCGGGCGAACGACGGGCCTCTCCACCTCGGCCGTGCACCAGCGCGTCAAGCGCCTCGAACAGCGCGGTCTCATCCTCGGCTACGGAGCGACGGTCAACTACGCCGAGATCGGACTCCCGCTGACGGCGTTCATCGCCATCCGCCCGATCGACCCTTCCCAGCCCGACGACTGCCCCGAGCGCCTGGTGGGGATGCCGGAGATCGAGTCCTGCTGGTCGGTCGCCGGCGAGGAGTCCTACATCCTCAAGGTGCGCACCACCTCGCCCGCCCAGATGGAGGGCCTGCTGGGCCGGATCCGCACGGTTGCGAACGTTTCGACACACACCACGATCGTGCTCTCGACCTACTACGAGAACCGCCCGGTTTCCGGCTGAGCCTCGCCGCCGTACGGCACCGTCGGCGTGCCGTCCGCGACACGCCGGACACTCCGATGTTTTTTGTAGATTTTTCCGGGCTGTTGATCCCGCGCTGACCTGCGAGAACACGTATCAGTGCAGGTCAGCGGGCGGTTGACAGGCACGGCGTGGCTGACCAGAGTACGGATTCGTTCGCTCGTGCAGGTCGTGGCAGGCGGACCGACGTCCGAGTGGCCGGTCGTCGGGGGAGTAGCACCAACTCCACCCGACATTGGTTCGCGGAGGTCGGTTCGCTCCTCGAGAGCGAACCGGAAGGGTCCGGGTCTCCCTAGACAACGTCGCGTGCGCCGACCGCCAGTCGGAAGTCGCGATGGCCCGAAGGACTCCCGGCCCCTTCCGCGCCTGATGTGCCCGAGCGTGTCTTCGGCGACGCTGCGGGCGAGCAAGCTCGCCGGAGTACGCCTCCCGCCACACTGCCGGGCGTGCCTGATGTGCCCGAGCGAGTCTTCGGCGGCGCCTCCCGCCACGCTGCCGGGCGTGTGTGCCGACTAGGCTCGCGGCGTGCTGCAGCGCTCCTTCTTCGCGGTGTTCGGCGGGGTCCTGCTGGCCGCGTCGTTCGAACCGCTCGCGCTTGCCTGGCTGCTGCCCTTCGCCGTGGGTGGCTTCGCGCTCGTGATGCGCGATCTCACCGTGCGCCGTTCCGGCGTCCTGGGCGTGCTGTTCGGCGCGGGCTTCATGTTCACCCACCTCGCATGGATGCGCACGTCGGTCGGGCCGGACGCATGGGTGGTGCTCTCGGCCTTCGAGGCACTCTTCTACGGCCTGCTCGGCCTCGCCGTCCCCGTCCTGCGCCGCCTTCCGGCCGCGCCGGTGTGGCTGGCCGCAGCGTGGACGACGATGGAGACCTTCCGCGGCGGCTGGCCGTTCAGCGGCCTGCCCTGGGGCCGGTTGGCGTTCGCTGCAGTCGACACCCCGGCAGCGCCGGCAGTGGCCTACGTCGGGATGACCGGGCTGACCTTCCTGCTGGCCCTCACCGGCTTCCTGCTGGCCCATCTCGTCGAGTCCGGGGCAGGGGAGCGGGGGACGCGTGGCGCGGCCGTGGTGGGCGTCCTCGCCCTTCTGGTCACCCCTGCCGTCCTGTCGTACGACGTCCGGCAGACCGGCACCACGACGGTGGCTGTGGTGCAGGGCAATGTCCCCGGCCCGGGCAACGACATCCTCTTCGATCCCCGCGGCGTCACGCAGAACCACGTGGACGCGACCCTGCAGCTGGCTGCCGACGTCGCTGCCGGCACCCGGCCGGCGCCCGACTTCGTGCTGTGGCCCGAGAACTCCACTGCGGTGGACCCGTTCCTCGACGCCCCGGTCAACCGGGGGATCCATGACGCCGTGACGGCCATCGGGGTGCCGGTCATCGTCGGCGGCATCGTCGACGACGGCGAGGAGCACATCCTCAACCAGGGCATCGTGTGGGACCCGGTCAGCGGCCCGGGCGACCGGTACACCAAGCAGCACCCGGTCCCGTACGGCGAGTACATCCCGTTCCGCCGCTACTGGGACCCACAGTTCGGGCAGCTCGCCCTGATCTCGCGCGACATGAAGAGCGGCACCCGGCAGACCCCGCTCCGCGTCGCCGGCGTCGACCTGGCCGACGCGATCTGCTTCGACGTCGCGTACGACGACGTGATGCCCGCCCAGGTTCGCGACGGCGCCGAGCTGCTGACGGTCCAGACGAGCAACGCGAGCTTCATCTTCACCAACCAGATCGAGCAGCAGTTCGCGATCACCCGGTTGCGGGCGATCGAGGCGGGACGCTGGCTCGCTGTTGCGTCGACGAACGGGCGCAGCGGCGTGATCGCTCCCGACGGCGCGGTCGTCGCCTCCGCCGAACCGCGCACCACGACGGTCCTCGTCGAGGAGGTCGGCCTGAGCACCGATCTGACCCCCGCGATGCGCTGGGGAGCGTGGCCGTCCCGGCTGTTCACCGTGATGACCCTTGTTGCTCTCGTGTGTGGCGTCTTCGCGTACCGTCGTAGGCAAGAGTCGGCCGGGTTCACGGAGGAGGAAACCGTTGCCTGATCACATCCCAGACCTGGGCCGCACCGTCATGGTCGTTCCGACGTTCAACGAGGCAGAGAACATCGCCTGGATCGTCGGCCGGCTCCGTCTCGCCCAGCCGGCTCTCGACGTCCTCGTCGTCGACGACGGATCCCCCGACGGCACCGGTCGCATCGCCGACGAGATGTCGGCTGAGGACCCGCAGGTCCACGTCCTGCACCGCACCGCCAAGGGCGGCCTCGGGGCGGCGTACCTCGCCGGCTTCGACTGGGCCATCACCCAGGGGTACGACGTCATCGGCGAGATGGACGCCGATGGCTCCCACCAGCCCGAGCAGCTGCACCGCCTGCTGAACGGCCTGGCCGACGCTGACCTGGTCATCGGCTCGCGGTGGATTCCCGGCGGGTCGGTCGTCAACTGGCCCTGGCAGCGCGAGGCGCTGTCGCGCGGCGGGAACCTCTACGTCCGGCTCCTGCTCGGCATCTCGGTCCGTGACGCGACGGCCGGCTACCGCCTGTTCCGGCGCACCACCCTGGAGAAGATCCGCCTCCAGGAGGTCAAGTCGACCGGCTACGTCTTCCAGACCGACATGGTCACCCGCACCCTGCGCGGCGGGATGACCGTGCGCGAGGTCCCGATCGAGTTCGTCGAGCGAGTCCGTGGCGAGTCGAAGATGAGCGGCCAGGTCGCCATCGAGTCGCTCAAGCGGATCACCGCCTGGGGCCTGCGCGAGCGCTGGCACAAGATGAGGGCGCGGCTACGTCGATGAGGTGTGCATGAAGTCGTCCATGGGATCGGCATGGTGAGGCGGGGCGGCCGCCGGGCAGCGCTGTTGCTGTTCCTGGCGTTCGTCGTGATGCCCATCCTGGAGATCTTCGTGCTCATCCAGGTCGGCCAGGCGATCGGCCCGTGGTGGACGATCCTGTTGCTGGTGCTCGACAGCATCATCGGTGCCTGGCTGATCAAGCGGGAGGGCCGGCGGGCCTGGCAGGCGCTCCAGGCGCGCCTCCAGACCGGTCAGATGCCCGCCCGCGAGCTCGCGGACGGCGTGCTGGTGGTCCTGGGCGGCGCGTTCATGCTGAGCCCGGGATTCGTCACCGACATCCTCGGCATCCTGCTGATCCTGCCGATCACCCGCCCGCTGTTCCGCGGGTTGCTGACGTCGTACGCCGTCAACCGGATCACGATACGAACAAGCCCCGGAACACCGTCGCGAGGCGACGTGGTCCGGGGCGAGGTCGTTGATCCCGAGGAGTAGGGGTCAGGCCGTCACGACTTCGTGGCGGCCTTCCGCTTGCGGGCGTTGGCCCGGTGCAGGTGCGCCGGACCGATCTCGCCGCCGCGCAGCAGCTCCAGGCGCTCGGTGAGGATCTCTTCGAGCTCCTTCTCCGACCGCCGCTCCAGCAGCATGTCCCAGTGGGTGCGCTGGGGCTTCTCGACCTTCACCTCGCGTTCGATGCCCGAGGTGCTCTCGCCCTCGGCGCCACAGCGTGGGCACTCCCACACCGCGGGCACGTCGGCCTCGATCGACATGGTGATCTCGAACTCGTGTCCCTGGGTGCAGCGATAGCCCACCTGCTGGCGAGCCGCGAACTCGATTCCGCGCTCGTCCTCGAACGACTGGCCCCCCAGTCGGGCGCCCCGCAATGTCCGCTCAGCCATGAGAACTCCACCTCCCGTGTTTCGTCTCTGATCTGTCAACGCTACCCGCCGGTAAAAGGTTCCAACCTTCGCGAACCGGGCGGGTGTCCGCCGTCACGTCAGATCACGGGCGGTGGGGTGTTGCCAGCCTCTCGGATGCCCCGCTCCGTGTCCACCCGAAGGAGCAGCAGCGCCCCGATCACGAAGAACGCGATGAGCGCGAAGATGGCCGGCCGATAGGAACCGGAGAACTGGTAGACGAGCCCGAAGGCGAGGGTTCCGAACCAGGATGTGCCCCGGTCCATCGCGTGGTAGAGGCTGAAGTACTCCGCTTCCTTGCCCTTGGGGATGAACAGGGAGAAGTAGGACCGGGCCAGGGCCTGGGTGCCACCGAGGACGATCCCGATCGCGACGGCCAGCAGCAGGAAGGGCCACAGCGTCTTGTCCGGGATGAAGATCGCAGCCGTGACGATGGCCATCCAGATGCACAGGCCGCCCAGGATGACCTTCTTGGCGCCGTGGCTGCGTGCCAGCCGGCCGAACCCGACCGCGCCGAAGACGGCCACGAACTGGACGAGCAGGTAGGTGCCGAGCACGGTTCCGGTCGCGAAGCCGAGCTCCTTCTCGCCGAAGATCGCCGCCGACCCGATGACGGTCTGGATGCCGTCGTTGAAGAACAGGTAGGCGACCAGGAAGGTCAGCGCGACGGGGTAGTTGCGCAGGTCCTTCAGTGTCGCGAGCAGCTGGCCGAACGAGCGCGCGACGATGCCGCCCTCGACGTGTTCGACGGCGGCAGGCGGGTGGTGCTTGATGCCGCGCCACGGGATCACCGTCCACGCGGCCCACCAGATGGCTCCGGACAGCATGCAGAGCCGGACTGCGGTCGCCGTGCTCAGCCCCAGGGAGTCGTGGAAGGTCACCACCCCGAAGTTCACCGCGAGGAGCAGCCCGCCGCCGGCGTACCCGTAGGCCCAGCCGATCGAGGAGACCCGGTCCCGTTCCCACTCCTCCGAGATGATCGGGAGGATCGCGTCATTGATGACGGTCGACGCACCGAAGGCCAGGTTGGCCACGATGAACACGATGCTGCCGAACAGCCAGTTGTCGTCGACCAGGAAGAACAGCAGGCCGGCCGCAGCCGCACCCGTCCACGCGAAGCCCGCGAGCATCGTGGGCTTGCGGGCGGTGCGGTCGGCGAGGGCGCCGATCAACGGGTAGAGCAGCGCTCCGAGCACGGTGGACAGGGTGATGACGTACGACGGCAGCGACCCCGGCGAGATCGACAACCCGAGCAGCTCGAGGCTCTGGCGGCACTTGTGGTCGTCCTCGCTGACGAAGCCACACGCGGCCTTCTCCGCGATCGAGATCAGGTACGGCGCGAACAGCACTCCCGCGATCGTGGTCGCGAAGGCCGAGTTCGCCCAGTCGTAGAAGAACCAGGCGCGTTGCTCCTTCGCCCGGTGCAGTGGCGCGAGATCGGCGATGCCCGCAAGCCCGTCGGTCGGCTTCATGTGGTTGTCCCTCCCCGGACGTTCAGTCGGGCACGGACAGCCATTGGCCGCGCCCCTGCAGGACATCCTTGAGCACGTCGGTGCGGTCCGTGAAGAGGCCGTCGACTCCACGGTCGAGGAGCTCGACCATCTCGGCTCGGTCGTCGATGGTCCACACGTGCACCTGATGGCCCGCGGCGTGGGCCCGGCGCACGAATCCCGGGGTGACCACCGTCAGCCGCCCTCGCCGGTGCGGGACCTGGAAGGCAGCGAAGGCTCCGCCGGCCAGGAGGCGCGCGATCCGGGCGCTGGGGGAGAGGCGGAAGGCGACGATCTGCCACGGGTGGGCGGCCGTCGGCACCCGGCCGTCGGTCAATGCGCGGAACCGGGTGATCCGGCGGCGGGAGAACGATCCGACCAGGACCCGGTCCCACAGGCCACGCTCCCGGACCAGCGCGGCCAACGGCGCCACCGCGTCCTCCGACTTGATGTCGATGTTGAACCGGGCCGTCGGGAAGGCGTCGAGGAGGTCTACCAGGGTCGGCACCTCCTCGCGGGCCCCGATCCGGGCCTTGCGGACCTCGGCGAGCGTGAGCTCGCAGACCGCGCCCTTCTGGTCGGTGACCCGGTCCAGGACGTCGTCGTGGAAGGCGAGCAGCACGCCGTCCGCGGTCAGGTGGACGTCGGTCTCGAGGTAGGCGTAGCCAAGGGCAGCGGCGTGCCGGAAGGCCGCCATCGTGTTCTCGAGGCCCTCGATCTCGGGGTGGTAGGCCCCGCCGCGGTGCGCGAAGGCCAGCACCTTGCCGGGCTGGAGGTACATCGCCGGCCGCCGGTCAGATGTCCCGGAACGTTTCGATGTCGGCACCGAGCGAGCTCAGTCGCTCGGCAAGGTCCTCATAGCCACGGTGGATGACATAGGTGCCGCGCAGGACCGACGTGCCCTTGCTGGCGAGCATGGCCAGCAGTACGACGACCGCGGGCCGCAGCGCCGGCGGGCAGATCAGCTCGGCGCCGGTCCACGAGGTCGGACCCTCGATCTGGACGCGGTGCGGGTCCAGGAGGGTCACCCGGCCACCGAGCTTGTTGAGCTCGGTGAGGTAGATCGCGCGGTTGTCGTAGACCCAGTCGTGCAGGTAGGTCTGGCCCTCGGCCACGGCACCGATCACCGCGAAGAACGGCAGGTTGTCGATGTTCAGGCCCGGGAACGGCATCGGGTGGATCTTGTCGCGGGGAGCGACCAGGTCCGAGGGGTGCGTGGTGATGTCCACCAGCCGGGTGCGGCCGTTCGCCGCGAGGTACTCCTCGGTCAGCGTGTAGCGGAACCCCATCTCCTCGAGCACGGCCAGCTCGATCTCCAGGAACTCGATCGGCGCGCGCTCGATGGTGATCTCCGAGCGGGTCACGATCGCGGCGGCGAGCAGCGACATGGCCTCGATCGGGTCCTCGCTGGGGGAGTAGTCGACGTCGACGTCGATGGACTCGCAACCCGTCACGGTCAGGGTCGTCGTACCGATGCCGTCGACCTGGACACCGAGGGCCTGCAGGAAGAAGCAGAGGTCCTGGACCATGTAGTTCGAGGACGCGTTGCGGATGACCGTGGTGCCGGGGTGGAGCGCCGCGGCCATGAGGGCGTTCTCGGTGACGGTGTCGCCCCGCTCGGTGAGCACGATCGGGCGGGTCGGGACGATCGCGCGGTTGAGCTGTGCGTGGTACCAGCCGTCGGTCGCCTTGACCTCGAGGCCGAAGGGACGCAGCGCCGACATGTGCGGCTCGACCGTGCGGGTGCCGAGGTTGCAACCACCGGCGTAGGGCAGGTCGAAGTCCTCCGAGCGGTGCATCAGCGGGCCGAGGAACATGATCACCGAACGGGTCCGGCGGGCGGCCTCCTCGTCGATCTTGGTGAGGTCCAGCTCCTTGGGCGGAATGATCTCGAGGTCGTTCTCCGCGTTGATCCAGCGGGTCTGCACGCCGAGGCTGTCGAGCACCTCGAGCAGGCGGTTCACCTCCTCGATCCGGGCGACCTTGCGCAGGGTGGTCCGACCGCGGTTGAGGAGCGAGGCGCACAGCAGCGCGACACCGGCGTTCTTGGAGGTCTTCACGTCGATGCTGCCGACCAGCGTCGTCGGTCCCTTGACCCGCAGGTGCGTGGGCCCGGCGCCCACCGCGACGATCTCGGAATCGACCGCGCTGCCGATCCGCGCCAGCATCTCCAGGGACAGGTTCTGATGGCCCTTCTCGATGCGGTTGATCGCGCTCTGGCTGGTCCCGAGCCGATCGGCGAGCTGGGCCTGGGTCAGGCCGCGGTGCTTGCGCGCGTCACGGATCAGGTTGCCGATGCGACCCTTGTAGTCGTCGCCGGAGTCCTCGGAAGTCATGCCAACGACGGTAACTCATATATGAGATAACCGGTACCCGCGACGCACCGTCACATCCGTCGGGTTCGGCCGGCGTGGCAGGATCACGCCATGCGCGCGACGACGATTCACGGTGCCGGGGACATTCGGGTCGAAGAAGTTCCGGACCCCGTGATCAAGAAGCCCACCGACGCCATCATCAAGGTCACGGCCGGCTGCATCTGCGGCTCGGACCTGTGGCCGTACCGCGGCGAGAACCCCATCCGTCCGGGGTCCACGATCGGCCACGAGTGCATCGGGATCGTCGAGGAGGTCGGCAGCGAGGTCGCTTCCTTCAAGGCGGGGGACTTCGTCGTCGTCCCGTTCTGCCACTGCGACAACACCTGCGCCCACTGCCTCGCCGGCGCCCAGTCCGCCTGCGTGAACCTCGGCATGACCTCCAGCGGCCAGGCGGAGTACGCCCGCGTGGTCCAGGCCGACGGCAGCCTGGTCTCCACCAACGGTGTTCCGGACGCCGACCTGGTCGCCTCGATCCTCGCCCTCAGCGACGTGATGCCGACCGGGTGGCACGCCGCCGTCGCCGCAGGCGTCAAGGCCGGCGACACGGTCGTCGTCGTCGGTGACGGTGCGGTCGGCCTGTGCGGTGTGCTCGCGGCATCCGTGCTCGGTGCGGAGAAGATCATCGCGATGTCACGCCACGAACCGCGGCAGGCCATCGCCCGCGCCTTCGGCGCCACCCACGTCGTCGCGGCGCGCGGCAAGGAGGGCGTCGCCGAGGTCATGGAGATCTCCGGCGGCATCGGCGTCGACGCCGCCCTCGAGTGCGTCGGCACCAACGACGCGATGACCACCGCCATCAACGTCACCCGCCCCGGCGGCGGCGTCGGCTTCGTCGGCGTCCCGCACGGCGTCGACCTGCCCGTGGGCACCCTGTTCGCCAAGAACGTCGGCCTGCGCGGGGGCATCGCGCCGGTCCGCCAGTACCTCCCGCACCTGCTGGACCTCGTGGTCGAGCGCAAGATCGACCCGGGCCAGGTGTTCGACCTGACGCTGCCCCTCGACCAGTCGCCCGACGGCTACCGCGCCATGGACGAGCGCCGCGCGGTGAAGGTGCTGCTCCAGCCCTGAGCGTCAGTGGCGCTGCTGGGCCTTTCGCCCGGACTTGCCGGCGAAGAACACCACGCCGAAGAGCACGGCGATGAACGCGATGACTGCAAGGACGGACGCGAGAAGGATCACCAGTGCCAGGCCGCTCATGGGCACAGCGTGGCATGACCTGGATCACAAATCACGGATGTCCTGTCCGTGGAACGGACCGGTCAGGGTTTCTCGACCACCAGTTGCCACATGCCGCCCATCCGCAGGAACGGCTCGCGGTCGCACAGCGCCACCTCGAGCCGGAGGAGCTCGGCGAAGTACTCCGCATCCTGCTTCGGGCGGTCGTCCGCCAGGAAGTCGTTCGCGATCCGGGCGCCGTAGCGGTGCACGAGGGTGAGGCCTGCGGTGGCCAGGTCCCCGACCATTTCGTGTGCCGCGATCTTGCGGGCCGTCTGGTCGAAGGTGTGCGACGACATCGTGTCGGCTTC
>NZ_JBMCZA010000165.1:66401-66541 GCF_048654705.1 Nocardioides sp. CPCC 206348 | reverse complement strand
CGCCATGACGACGCGCCCCTCCGGGTTCGGCGCCATCACCGACACCCGGCCACCGGGTCGCACCCGGGCTGCTAGACGACCGGGATCAGCAGGCCCGGGGGAGCGGTAGTGCAGGACGAAGTGGCAGAGCACGAGGTCGA
>NZ_JBMCZA010000165.1:53071-66332 GCF_048654705.1 Nocardioides sp. CPCC 206348 | reverse complement strand
CCTCGTCCAGGTCGTCGAGCGAGCCGGTCACGGTCGTGATCCGGTCGGCAACACCTGCCGCTTCGGCACGACACCGGGCTTCCGCCAACCACAGGGGCGCCGGATCGAGGATCGTGACGTGGTGCCCGGCCCGCGCCAGCGGTACGGCGTCCCGCCCGTCTCCGCCACCCACGTCCAGGACACGGAGCGGGCCGCCCCCGAGCTCGGCGACCTGGCGCCGCAAGGTCTCCTCGACGACGGCGAACCGGATCCGCCCCCACGGCGCGTCGGCCCAGGCCCGCCAGTCGGCGAGCTTGTCGTCGAACACTTCGACGGGGCCGCGACCCGTCACGTCTTCACCCTGTTCCGTCCCGGCCACGCGCTCAACACTCGATGACGTTGACGGCGAGGCCGCCGCGCGAGGTCTCCTTGTACTTGGTGTGCATGTCCCGGCCGGTGTCGCGCATCGTCTTGATCGCGCGGTCGAGGCTCACGGTGTGCAGCCCGGTGCCGACCAGTGCCAGTCGGGCAGCGTTGATGGCCTTCACCGACGCGATCGCGTTGCGTTCGATGCAGGGGATCTGGACGAGCCCGCCGACGGGGTCACAGGTCAGGCCGAGGTTGTGCTCGATCCCGATCTCGGCAGCGTTCTCGACCTGCTGGGGCGTGCCGCCGATCACCTCGCAGAAGGCGCCCGCGGCCATCGAGCAGGCCGAGCCGACCTCGCCCTGGCAGCCGACCTCGGCGCCGGAGATCGAGGCGTTCTGCTTGAACAGCGCACCGATCGCGCCGGCCGTCAGCAGGAACCGCACGATCCCGTCCTCGGTGGCGCCGGGGACGAAACGGACGTAGTAGTGCAGGACGGCGGGGATGATCCCGGCCGCACCGTTCGTCGGAGCGGTCACCATCCGGCCGCCCGCGGCGTTCTCCTCGTTGACCGCCAGGGCGAAGAGGTTCACCCAGTCCATCGCACGCAGCGGGTCGTGGTCGTCAGGTGACTCGGTGAGGCGAGCGAGCAGGGCCGGGGCCCGCCGGGGCACCTTGAGCCCACCGGGAAGCACGCCCTCGCTCGCACAACCCGCGCGGACGCACGCGGCCATCGCCTCCCAGATCTCGAGCAGCCCGGCCCGTACCTCGTCCTCGGTGCGCCACGACAGCTCGTTGGCCAGCATCACGTCGCTGATGCTCAGGCCGTTCTCCGCGCAGGCGGCCAGCAGCTCGCCCGCGTTGTTGAACGGGAAGCGGACCGGCGTCTCGTCGGCCACCACGCGGTCGGCGCCGATCGCGTTCTCGTCGACCACGAACCCGCCACCCACCGAGTAGTAGATCCGCTCGCGGAGCACGGCCCCGCTGGCGTCGTATGCCGTGAAGAGCATGCCGTTGGGATGGCCGGGCAGCGACCGACGCCGGTGCATGACGAGGTCGTCCTCGCCGAAGTCGACCTCGTGCTGGCCGGCCAGGGACAACCTCTGCGCCGTCCGTACGGCGGCCGCGCGGTCGTCGTACGTCGCGATGTCGACGGTCGCCGGCTCGGCCCCCTCGAGCCCGAGGATCACCGCCTTCTCCGAGCCGTGCCCGTGCCCGGTCGCGCCGAGCGAGCCGTAGAGCTCGGCCCGCACCCGGCCGACCGACGCGATCAAGCCGTCGGCGACGAGCCCGTCCGCGAACTGCTTCGCGGCCCGCATGGGGCCGACAGTGTGCGACGAGGACGGGCCGATGCCGACCGAGTAGAGATCAAAGACGCTCAGCGCCATGCCTCCACCCTAGGCCGCTCACCCCAGCGGGATGTAACCCTTCACGGTGTCGGCGAGGCGGCCGACCGGATTCTTCTTCTCCGGCTCCTTCTCGCCGACCGCGTGCCACGGCGCGAAGACCCGCTCGGCGTCACCGATCACCGGCTCCAGCTCCGGGTAGTGACGCAGCATGACGTCCTTCATCGTGGTGTTGTTCACCCAGTCCAGGCCGACCTGGGTGTACACCTCGGGGCGGTAGTCGGTCGTGAAGAACCGGTCGCTCTTGAGGCGACGCGACGCCATCAGGATGAAGATCCGGAAGGCCGTGTCGGAGAAGCCGAAGCCCTTCGGCGGCTTCTCGGCCTGCATGCCGATCTGCAGGTCGACGGCGTTGACGTCCCCCTTGTAGATCTCGGCCATCTCCTTGGCCCACGCCTTGTTCGGGGTGATGTCGTCGAACGTCTTGCGCCGTGGCATCCGCAGCACCTCGCGGAAGTCGTTGTAGCGGGGGATGCCCCGCTCGCGGTCGCGGACGATGTCGAGGGTCGCGAGGTCGGTGATCTGGCCGTCGACGCGGGTGAGCTTGCGGAGCGCGTTCGGGTAGTTCTTCAGGCTGACGGCGCCGGCCGAGGCCCGGCCGAAGGAGTACCACATGTCGCCCATCTCCATGCTGTCCATGAAGTCGCGGGTGTACATGCCCTGCAGCTCGGTGAAGTCGCGGTGCTCGATGAACTCGCCGGACTCGAGGGAGTAGAAGTCCCAGTCGTCAGCGATCAGCGGGTGCATCCGGTAGACGGAGACGAACTCCTCGGTCAGGGAGAACGGCGCCGAGTGGTGGTCGGTCGAGGAACCGATGATCCCCGAGAGCGCTTCGCTGTCGCCGATCCGGCCGAACTTGTCGCGGAAGGCCTCGCCGAGGCCGCCGTACCAGTTGGCGTACATGCCGACCTGCAGCGCCGGGTGGCGCAGGACGCAGGGGGTCCACTCGACGGTGTGGATCTTGGCGATCAGGGCCGACACGACGAGGACCCCGACCTCGAAGAGCCGCTGGTCGCTCAGCGACGGGTAGGCCTTCTTGAGCTCGTCACACACCGCGTTGTGCTCGCGGGAGAACATCGTGTGGAGCAGGCCGACGCCCACCCAGTAGTTCTCCTTCATGCCGGTGAGGTCGATGCCCGGGATGCTGCTCTTGAGCAGGCGGCCGTCGTCGCCGACCTTGATCTTGCCGTCGACGAACGTGCGCATCTCGTCCTGGCGGTCCTTGCCGCTGCCGTAGATCTGCGAGCCGTCCCACCAGTGCGTCTCCTGGTTGGCGAAGACCGGCGCCGGACAGCCGCTGGTGATCTCGCCGCCGTTGATCGGGATGGTGGACCGGATCCGCATCGGGTTCTCGGGGAAGGTGTCGCCGTCCTGGAGCGGGATCTCGATGGCCCGGTCGGGCACGCCGTCGCCGTGGAAGAACCAGTTGTGGTTCTCGAACTGCAGCCACGCAGCCGCGAGGCCGTTGATGATTCCGGCCGGCTTGAACGTGTCGCGCGCCATGAGCCGCTCGCTGATCACCCGCGGGTCGGGGTCCAGCAACCGTTTCAGGTCCGGCGAGGTCTTCTCGATCGGTGCATTGCGACCGAAGCCCGTGCCGCGGGCCCCCATGTGCTTGCACCCCAGGTCGTTCCAGGTGCCGTCGGGGGTGCGCGCCCGGATCGCCTCCTCGGGCGGCGTCTCCTTCGGGTCCTCGGCAGGACGGATCTCGTCCCCCTCGAAGAGGTTCTTGTCACGAAGGTCGTTGCGCTCGCCGGCAAGGGCCTTCAGTTGGAGGAGCAGGGACGGGTTCTGGTGCCACTGGAGCATGAGCGAAGTGTGACCACAGCCACACTCGGTCGTCTAGTGTCACGTCCATGGCTCAGGAGAATGACTTCCCGCGGGCATCGATCATCGAAGGCGTGCGGTTCACCGCGCAGGTCGGTGTCCCGAACGTGATCCAGGGACTCTTCAAGAAGCGAGAGCTCCCCACGAAGGTCGCCGGCGTCGCTCGCGCCGACCTGTTCGGCTTCATGTTGATCCAGGGCCTGGTCCGGAAGTACGGACCGGGTCCGTTCTACGTCCGGGTCGCGACCGACGAGACGCTGCTGCTGAGCGATCCGTCCGACATCGAGTTCGTCCTCGGCGGCTCGCCCGAGCCGTTCGCTTCGGACCCGCCGGCCAAGAAGGCCGGGATGAGCGCCTTCCAGCCGGACGCGCTGACGCTGTCGCGCGACGACCTGTGGCGCAACCGGCGCGCGTTCGCGGAGAGCGTGCTGCAGACCGGCAAGCCGATGCACTCCCTCGGCGCGCGCATGGTCAAGGCGGCCAGCGAGGAGGCGGCCGGGCTGACCGGCGAGATCGGGTACGACGACCTCAACGCCGGCTTCCAGCGCCTCACCCGTCGTGTGGTGTTCGGTGACGCTGCCGCTGACGACACCGAGCTCACTGCCCTGCTCGGCACCTTGATGTCGGCCGGCAACCGCACGCCCGGCAAGGCCGCGAAGGGGTACGACGAGCTCGTCGAGCGGATTTCGTCGTACGTCGACGCGGGGGAGAAGGGCTCCCTGGTGTCGCTCGTGGCCAAGGCGCCCCACGACGAGGAGACCTCGGTCCCGGGACAGCTGGTGCACTGGCTGTTCGCGATGGGCGACACCCTTCCCGCGAACCTGCTGCGCGCCCTGGCCCTGATCGGCAGCCACCCGGAGCAGCGCCGCGAGGTCTACGCGGAGCTCGAGGGCGTCGACGTGACGGTCCCGAAGGCCGTGGCCGGGCTGGAGTACCTCGGCGGGGTCATCCAGGAATCGATGCGCCTGTGGCCGACCACCCCGATGTTCGGCCGCGTCGCCACCACCGACGTCACCTTCCCCGACGGACGCGTCCTTCCCGCAGGCACGCAGGTGCTGCTCTCCAACCTGTTCAACCATCGCGACGCCGACCGGATCCCGTACGCCGACCGGTTCGCGCCGGGGGAGTGGGTGTCCGGTGACGCCGGGAAGTCGTGGTCGTTCAACTTCTTCAGCCACGGACCCCAGGGTTGTCCGGGCGCCAACATGTCGGTCTTCCTCGGACAGGCCTTCCTGGCTGCTCTGCTGCGCCGGGCCACGCCCGAGCTGGTCAGTCCGTCCCTCAACCCCACGAAACCACTACCGCACGGGCTCGACCTGTTCGCGATCCGGATTGGACTGACTGCATGAGCGACCTGGCTGGCCGCACCTTCCTCGTCACGGGAGCCAACACCGGTATCGGCAAGGAGACGGTTCGCGTGCTCGCGGGACGCGGCGCTCGCGTCGTCCTGGCCGGGCGGTCGGAGGAGAAGACGAAGGCCGCGATCGACGAGATCGCCAGCGAGACGGGCAACACCGACCTCGACTTCCTGGCGCTCGACCTGGGCGACCTGACGTCGGTCCGCAAGGCGGCCACGACGTTCCTCGAGTCCGGTGAGCCGCTGCACGTACTGATCAACAACGCCGGTCTCGCCGGTGCGAAGGGCCTGACCGCCAGCGGGTTCGAGCTCGCCTTCGGCACCAACCACGTCGGCCCGTTCCTGTTCACCGAGCTGCTCCGCGAGCACTTGATCGAGAGCGGTCCCGGCCGGATCGTGAACGTGGCCAGCACGGCCCACTTCCAGGCCAGGGGGATCGACTGGGACGCCGTACGCCAGCCGGCTGCGACGCGCACCGCGCTCGCCGAGTACGCCGTGTCGAAGCTCGCCAACGTGCTCCATGCCCAGGAGCTCGGACGCCGACTGCAGGGGACGGGCGTGACGACGTACTCCCTCCACCCGGGCGCGATCGCCTCCGACGTGTGGCGCGAGGTGCCGTTCGGGCTCCGCCACGTGCTCAAGCTGTTCCTCAAGTCGACGGCCGACGGTGCCCGGACCTCGCTGTACTGCGCGACCTCGCCCGACGTCGCCGGGGACTCCGGCCTCTACTACGACAACAGCCGCGAGAAGACCGCTTCGAAGTACGCGACGGCCGAGCTCGCCGACGAGCTGTGGCGCCGCAGCGAGGCCTGGGTGATGGGCTGAGGGCTCGTTGATCGACGTGGCACCATGGCGGACGTGACCAGCGGACCGGACGCGGAGTACCTGCGCCAACTGGCCCGGCTGCGGCGCGTCCGCGACCGGATCGACCGGGAGTACGCGAAGCCGCTCGACGTCGAGGCGCTTGCCCGCGACGTGCACATGTCGGCGGGACACCTCAGCCGGGAGTTCAAGCGGGCCTACGGCGAACCGCCGTACTCCTACCTGATGACGCGCCGGATCGAGCGGGCGATGGCGCTGCTGCGCCGCGGCGACGTCAGCGTCACCGACGTGTGCTTCGAGGTCGGGTTCTCCTCGCTCGGGACCTTCAGCACCCGCTTCACCGAGCTCGTCGGCGTGGCGCCCAGCGTCTACCGCGAGCAGACGGATGCCGCGGACGGGCAGCCCGTCGAACCGCCGTCGTGCGTCACCAAGAAGGTCACCCGCCCGGTACGCCGGGGCGGCGCGCAGACCAGTCCCGACGTCCCGGGATCGAACGGAGAATCGATCAGGAATCAAGAAGCGCCGCGCTTCCAGTCGCCACTAGCGTGACTGCCATGAACCTCAGCCTCCAGCACAGCTTCCTGCCGCACACCGACGCCGAGGCCTCGGTTGCGTTCTACCGCGACGTCCTCGGCTTCGAGATCCTCAACGATGTCGGCTACGGCGACATGCGCTGGGTCACCGTTGCGCCGGCCGGCCAGACCAGCCCCTCCATCGTGCTCACCCCTCCGGCTGCCGACCCGGGCATCACCGACGAGGAACGCAACACGATCGCGGAGATGATGGCCAAGGGCACCTACGCCACCGTGGTGCTGAGCTCGCCGGACCTGGACGCGACCTTCGAGAAGATCCAGGCCACCGGTGCCGAGGTCATCCAGGAGCCGATCGACCAGCCGTACGGCGTCCGCGACTGCGCCTTCCGCGACCCTGCCGGCAACCACGTCCGCATCAACCAGGCCTGACGGCGTGGCCGAGCCTCGGGATGCGGCCACCCGACGCCGGGACACTGTTGCCCTCCTGACCACGCCGGCGATCGACGTCTGGGTCGCCACCTCGTCGCCCGACGGGGACCCCCACCTCGTCCCGGTGTCCCTGGCGTGGATCGATGAGCGGGTCGTCATCGCCGTGGCCGCGTCCTCGGCCACCGCCTCGAACCTCACGGCCACCCGGCGGGCGCGCCTCGGGGTCGGTCCGACCCGCGACGTCGTGATGATCGACGTGGAGCTGGAACGGGCCGTCGGCACCGACGACGACGCCCTGGGCGCCGCCTACGCCGCCCAGGCGGACTGGGACCCGCGAGGCCAGGCCGACTACGTCTACCTCGTGCTGTGTCCCCGGCGACTGCAAGCATGGCGCGAGGCCAACGAGATCGTCGGTCGTACCCTCATGCGCGACGGCACCTGGCTCACCCCCACCGCAACCGATGGAGATGTCTGAATGAGCACCACCCCCCACCCAGCGGACAGCCACGACCTGATCCGGGTCCAGGGCGCGCGGGAGAACAACCTGAAGGACGTCAGCGTCGAGCTGCCGAAGCGACGCCTGACCGTGTTCACCGGTGTCTCCGGGTCCGGCAAGAGCTCGCTGGTCTTCGCGACCATCGCTGCCGAGTCGCAGCGGATGATCAACGAGACCTACAGCACCTTCGTGCAGGGCTTCATGCCGAACCTCGCTCGCCCCGAGGTCGACAACATCGAGGGTGTCACGACCGCGATCCTCGTGGACCAGGAGCGGATGGGGGCCAACGCCCGGTCGACCGTCGGCACCGCCACCGATGCCAACGCGATGCTGCGGGTGCTATTCAGCCGGATCGGTGACCCCTTCATCGGCCCGCCCACTGCCTTCTCCTTCAACGTGCCGACCCGCAAGGCCAGTGGCGTGATGAGCACCGAGAAGGCCGGTGGCAAGGTCGAGAAGAATGTCGTCCGGCAGGCCGTCTACCTCGGCGGCATGTGTGCGGAGTGCGAGGGCCGGGGGAGCGTCTCCGACCTCGACCTGACCCAGATCTTCGACGAGTCGAAGTCGCTGGTCGACGGCGCCATCCTGGTGCCCGGCTACACCGCGGACGGCTGGATGGTGGCAGCGTTCAAGGAGGCCGTGCCGGCCGACATCCCGATCAGAAAGTTCACGGCCGCCCAGCGCGAGGACTTCCTCTACGCCGAGCCGCGCAAGGTGAAGGTCGACAAGATCAACATCACCTACGAAGGCCTGATCCCCAAGATCCGCAAGTCGATGTTCAGCAAGGACGTCGACTCCCTGCAGCCCCACATCAAGGCGTTCGTCGAGAAGGCCGCCGTGTTCGCGGCCTGCCCCGCGTGCGAGGGAACCCGCCTCAACGAGGCCGCTCGTTCCTCGAAGGTCAACGGCCTGGGGATCGCCGACGTGTGCTCGATGCAGATCACCGACGCCGCCGACTGGGTCCGCAAGATCAAGGACCCCTCGGTCGCGCCCCTGCTGGGCAACCTGCTCCACCTCTTCGACTCGTTCGTCGAGATCGGGCTGGGGTACCTCTCGCTGGACCGTCCTGCCGGGACCCTTTCCGGGGGAGAGGCGCAGCGCACCAAGATGATCCGCCACCTCGGATCCGCCCTCACCGACGTCACCTACGTCTTCGACGAACCCACCATCGGCCTGCACCCCCACGACATCGAGCGGATGAACAAGCTGCTCCTCGAGCTGCGCGACAAGGGCAACACTGTTCTCGTCGTCGAGCACAAGCCCGAGACCATCGAGATCGCCGACCACGTCGTCGACCTCGGCCCGGGCGCTGGTACGGCGGGCGGCATGGTCACCTTCGAAGGTGACGTCGCCGCACTGCACAAGTCCGACACCCTGACCGGCCGGCACCTCAGCTATCGGGCCGAGCTCAAGTCCGAGCTGCGCACCGCCTCGGAGCATCTCGAGATCCGTGGCGCCTCGACCCACAACCTGCGGGACGTGTCGGTCGACATCCCGCTCGGCGTCCTGTGCGTCGTCACCGGTGTCGCCGGGTCCGGCAAGAGCTCGCTGATCCACGGCTCGGTGGCGGGCGGCGAGGGCGTGGTCGTCATCGACCAGGGCGCCATCAAGGGCTCGCGGCGGAGCAACCCGGCGACGTACACGGGGTTGCTGGAGCCGATCCGCAAGGCATTCGCGAAGGCGAACAACGTGAAGCCGGCGCTGTTCAGCGCGAACTCCGAGGGTGCCTGCGGGAGCTGCAACGGCAACGGGATGATCTACACGGAGCTCAGCTTCATGGAGACCGTCGCCACCCTGTGCGACGAGTGCGGCGGCAAGCGGTTCCAGGCGTCGGTCCTGGAGCTGACCTTCGGCGGTCTCAACATCGCCGAGGTGCTCGACCTGCCCATCACCGACGCGCACGCCTTCTTCGCCGAGGGCGATGCCAAGACACCGGCAGCGGCGTCGATCCTCGGCCGGCTGGAGGACGTCGGCCTCGGCTACCTCAAGCTCGGCCAGCCGCTGAACACGCTGTCCGGTGGTGAGCGCCAGCGGATCAAGCTCGCGATGCGCATGGGAGAGAAGGGCGGGGTCTACGTCCTGGACGAGCCGACCACCGGACTGCACCTGGCTGATGTCGCGAACCTGCTCGGCCTGCTGGACCGCCTCGTCGACTCCGGCAAGTCGGTGATCGTGATCGAGCACCACCAGGCCGTGATGGCCCATGCCGACTGGATCATCGACCTGGGGCCGGGCGCCGGGCACGACGGCGGCAAGGTCGTGTTCGAGGGCACGCCCGCCGACCTGGTGGCCAAGCCGAAGACGCTGACCGGCCAGCACCTGGCGGAGTACGTCGGGAGCTGAGGTCGGCGGGTCGCGCCGACCTCAGCCCGACGGGCGGACCGTCAAGCCCTCACGTCGGTCGTCCTCAGTCGAACCACGGGTTGCGGAGGTCGTAGAACCTGGCGTCCTTCATGGCGTACTCGAGCTCCTTGCGTACGTCCTCGGGTGGCTCGACCTGCTCGCCTGCCCGTGCTGCCTCTTCACTGGTGAACGCGACGGTCTCGGTGAACGTGCCATCGGGCTCGATGGCCAGCGTCCCGCCGAGGATGTCCGGCCGCATCTCGTGCAGGCTGGTCGTGTCGGCCAGCATCGCCTTGAGCCGGTCGGGGTCGTCGACACGGCCTCGGATGACCTGGACGAACCCGGCCTGGTCGGAGCCACCGTCCATGAGCAGGGTGACGTCGTCGCAGTCGTGGAACTCGAGCGGGCCGTCCATGAGGGCGTTGAGCCGCTCGGCCCACGCTCCCTGCTCCGGACGGTTGGAGTTGGCCATCGCGGCCTCGCGGGACTCGAAGCGCACGACCGCCATCAGCTGGTCGTCGTCGGTGAAGCCGTAGGTGCCGCCGAGCCAGCCGGTGGCGCCGTGGGAGAGGTCACTCCGCCACTCGTCGAGGAGCGCGTGCACCTCGTCCTGTCGTGTGCACGCACCCTGGATGATCTGTATGAACACTGTCTGCCTCCTCGGTCGATGGGTGTGCAGAAGACCGGTCGAGGCGTTCGGGGCCACGGCCGGGCCCATCTCGCAACGTACGCCGATCAGCCCCTGTGCACCATGGCTGAACGGGAGCATCCGGGCAGATCGCGGGTGTCGGTGCGTGCCGGTAGACAGGTGTCATGAGCCGCGACGTGCAGATCACCTTCGACGCCCACGACCCCCGCGCGCTGTCCACGTTCTGGCGCGACGTCCTCGGCTACGCCCATCCCGGCCCACCCGGCGTGGTGCTGGCCGACGGCGCCGATCCGCTGACCGCCTGGGACGGGTTCCTGGCTTCGATCGGTGTGCCCGAGGACCAGTGGAACTCCCGCTCCGCGATCGAGGACCCCGACGGTGCTGGTCCACGCGTCTTCTTCCAGCAGGTGCCCGAGGACAAGGTCGCCAAGAACCGCGTCCACCTCGACGTCCGGGTGGCACCCGGGCTCCAGGGGGAGGACCGGATGGCCGCGCTCGAGGCCGAGTGCGTGCGACTCGTGGCGCTCGGCGCGACCCGGCTCCGGCGCCATGAGCCGGCGCCCCCGATGGAGACCGGTTTCATCGTGATGGCCGACCCCGAGGGCAACGAGTTCTGCCTCGACTGATCTCCTATGCGCCCCCGGAGGTGAGGATGACCAGTTGCTGGGTGGCGCGGGTCATCGCGACATAGCGGTCGACGGCGCCCTCGACGCCGGTGCCGAAGTCCTCCGGGTCGAGGAGTACGACGAGGTCGAACTCGAGGCCCTTGGAGTGCTCGGGCGACAGCGACCGGACCCGGCGCCGGCCGTCGTACTGGCCGTCCTCGCGATCGGCACCGATGACGCAGGCCGTGCCCTCCGTGTGGGCAGCCAGCCAGTTGTCGAGGATCTCGTCGACATCGGCCGTCGCCCCGTGGACGACGGGGATGCCACTGCGGCGGATGGAGGTCGGGACGTTGGCGTCCGGCAGGACGGCCCGGATGACGGGCTCGGCCTCGCTCATGACCTCTTCCGGGGTGCGGTAGTTGATGCTCAGCGACGCCATCTCGATCCGGTCGAGCCCAACCGTCTTGAGCCGTTCCTCCCAGGTGTCGGTGAACCCGTGCCGGGCCTGCGCCCGGTCACCGACGATCGTGAAGCTGCGCGACGGGCACCGGACGAGCAGCATCTGCCACTCCGCGTCGGTGAGTTCCTGCGCCTCGTCGACGACGACGTGCGCAAACGGGCCGGCCAGCAGATCAGCGTCGGCCCGGGGGAGTGCACCGTCGTCGACCAGGGCGTCGCGGATGCCGTCCTGACGGAGCTGGGCCATCATTCCGTCCTCGTCGTCGAGCTGGAGCAGGTCCTCGATGACGTCGTCCATGCGCTTGCGCTCGGCAGCGACCGCTGCCTCGCGCCGACGCCGGCGGCGTGATTCCTCGGGGTCCCCGAGCCGCAGCCGGGCCGCGTCGAGGAGGGGAAGGTCTGACGTCGTCCACGCCCTGGGTTCGTCTCGCCGCAGGACCTTGACCTCGTCGGGTTCGAGCCACGGAGCGCACATGCGCAGGTAGGCAGGAACCTCCCAGAGGTCGCCGACGAGGTCCTCGGGGTCGATGAGCGGCCAGGCCTTGTTGAACGTGGTGACCAGGTCGCGGTTCTGGAGCAGTGCCCGGCGGAGCATCTCCGGGGTGACGTCCTCGTCGCCCTCGAACTTGTCGACGAGGATCGTGAGCAGTTCCTCCCACACCTCGTCGCGGGCCAGGTTGTGCGGCGTGCCGGGATCGGGGGACTCGAACGCCTCGGCCCAGTCATGCTTGCTCAGCCACAGGTCCGCCCACGGGGTCTCGACCTCGCTGCCCACCGTGGGCGGCTCCTCGTACATCCGGACTGCCGGCTCGATGGCGCCCACCATCGCGGCGCTCGCCTTGAGGCGCGCCACTTCAGGACTGCCTTCCGGCTTCACGTCGCGGCCACCGGGAACGAGATCCTTCAGGGTGCAGGTCTGGACGCCGTCCTCACCCAGGCTGGGGAGCACGTCGGCCACGTAGGCGAGATACGGCTCGTGCGGACCGACGAACAGCACCCCTCCGCGGCCGTCCCCGAGGTGCGGGTCGGAGTAGAGCAGGTACGCCGCGCGGTGGAGCGCAACGACGGTCTTGCCCGTGCCCGGCCCACCGTCGACGACGAGCGCTCCCCGCGACGACGCACGGATGATGGCGTCCTGGTCGGCCTGGATGGTGCCGAGCACGTCCCGCATCTGCGGCGACCGGCTGCTGCCCAGGCTGGCGACGAACGCCGACTGGTCATCGAGCGCGGCGTTGCCCTCCAGCCCCTCGGGCGTGAACACCTCGTCCCAGTAGTCACCGATCCGGCCCAGCGTCCAGCGGTACCGCCGACGGCTGACCAGCCCCATCGGGTTGGCATGGGTCGCGCCGAAGAACGGCTCGGCGGCGGGGGAGCGCCAGTCGACCAGCAGGCGTCGACTGTCCTTGTCCGTCAGGCCCAACCGGCCGACGTACACGACCTCGCCGTCCTCGCTCACCATCCGGCCCAGGCAGAGGTCGAGTGTGTAGCGCCGCATCGTGCGCAACCGGGCAGCCAGTCGATGCACCTCCAGGTCGCGATCCATCGCCTCCTGGCCGGTCCCGCCTGGCGCCTTCCGCTCCTGGTCGAGCCGCTCGGAGAGGTCGGCGATCGACTCGTCGAGGCTGGTCTGGATGGCCTGGAAGTGGCGCTCGTCGTCGGCGATCAACGCAGGGGAGTTCTTGGCGGCAAGGTGGTCGGGAAGGGCAAACGCAGTGGTGGTTGCGTCGGTCAAGTGATCAGCTCCGGGGCAGTTTCGTGGCAACTTCAGGGCGTGGAATCGGGGATTCTGCCCTGACCAGAGGGCCTTGCCGCAAGCCCCCATCTGCGTTATACCTTGGATACGGAGGCACTGTTCGGCGCCCGTCGTTGAGATGGTTGAGCCGGTCGCGCAGGATTCATTCACCCACACTGCGAACCTGACGGGCGACGCGCGTCGTACATAGGGCAACCGACAGAAGAGGTGCCCATGCCAGGCCCGTCCCCGGAAGCC
>NZ_JBMCZA010000165.1:47783-53028 GCF_048654705.1 Nocardioides sp. CPCC 206348 | reverse complement strand
GACGACGTCACGCAATCCGCCATGACCAAGTTGTACCGCGCCTGGCCGAGGATTCGGAGCGAGTCGCTGGAGGCGTACGCGCGGCGGACCGTCGTCAACGAGGCGATCTCGGCGATCCGCCGACCGCGCCGTGAGTGGCCCTCGGCCGACGTACCGGACACCCCGGCACCGGAGATCGCCGACCACGGCCTCGATCTCGGCCGGGCCCTCGGCCTGCTCGCACCCCAGCAACGCGCGATCGTCGCGCTGCGCTTCCTTGACGACCTCTCGGTGGCCGAGGTCGCCGCGGCGCTCGGTGTCGCCGAAGGCACCGTCAAGAGCCAGACCTCGCGCGGGCTCGCCACCCTGCGCGCCCACCTTCCCCACCTCGTCCTGACGGAGGACCTGCGATGACCGAGCACGACCTGCGCACCCTGTTGCGTGACCACGTCGAGACCACCGAGCCCACGTTCACCCTGCGGCCGGCGGACAGCATCGGCGACGGGCACCGCGCGCGACGTCGCCGGCAGTTCGTCGTCCGGGGGGCCGCACTGGCGACCGCGGGGGGAGTGGCGGCAGCAGTGGCCTTCGGGATCGCTGGCGGTGACCGGAGCCAGTACGTGAACGCGCTCGACAACATCCATCCGATGACCAAAGTCGCCCTCGCGGAGTACGACCCGCAGAAGCTGCCGGGGCTGATCGACTCCCACATCGAGGCTGCCGTCGGGCCGTACCTCGCGCTGGGACCGATCGCCTTCACCGCCAGCGACGAGCAACATGCTGAGCTGCCGCGAGCACGGTGGGAAGAAGCCGCCTCGGTGTCGGCCAGGTACGGCGGGACGGGCGACCACCGCCTCGACGTACGCCTCGGGCACAGCCGCGGGGAGGCGGAGGGGGACCGGGACACGCGGTGCGCCGAGGCCACCCGGGGACCCGATGCCTTTCTCCTGTCGTGTGAGGCGACCACCCTGTCCGACGGGTCGGTCGCCGTCACGGAGGTGTCGGCGGCGTTCCCGGACCCCACCGATCCGACCGGCTTCTGGATCTCGCTGACGCGCGAGAACCTGGAGAAGGGCACCAAGCCACGGTGGACCCTGGATCCCTCCGTGAACACCAGCAAGCGCCTCGATCCGGCCGAGATCTTCTTCATCCGCTCCGTCGAGGTCGTCCACTCCGAGACCTTCGTGACCAGCGCGCGAGAGGTCGTGCGGGCGCCGACCTACGATGCAGCACTGGGAAGGTTCGACGTACCGGTGTCCGCCCTGCAGCAGGTCGCGACCGATCCCGAGCTGGTCATTCCACCGCCTGACTGATCTGTTCGGCCAGTTTCTCCTCGCACACTGTCGGATCGCCGTGGTGCCATACGTGGTGGAGGTAGAGGCGGTCATCGGGACCGCCGACGACCGAGGAGATTCCGATGACGAACTACCTGTTGTCCGTGCACGGCCCGACCGACCTGGACGAGACCAACAACTACGGCTATGCCTCCAAGGAGGACATGGAGCAGTCATTCGCCGAGACGGGCGCCTTCAACGAGAAGCTCAAGGCGGACGGCTACTGGGTATTCGCCGGTGGTCTCGCACCGGTGGCGACGGCCACCGTGGTCGACGGCCAGGGGGAGAAGCCGGTCATGACCGACGGCCCTTACCTCGAGACCAAGGAGGCCATCGCCGGCTTCTGGGTGATCGACGTTCCCGACCTCGACGTGGCCATCAAGCTGGCGGCCGAGGGCTCCAGGGCCTGCCGCGGCACGGTCGAGGTCCGTCCGTTCGACGGCCTGGCCTGAGTTCCGCATGTCAGGTACGGCGGGCGAGCGGGACGTGCTGGAGGCAAAGCTGCTCTCTGCCCGCACCCGGCTCGCCCGCCTGACCGACGACTTCGACGGGGTCATTGCTGCCTCACGCGACACCAATGCCGACGACGAACACGATCCCGAGGGCGCCACGATCGCCTTCGAACGGTCGCAGCTGAACGCCCTCATCCAGCAGGCACGGGCCCAGGTCGCCGAGTCAGAAGCTGCCCTGACGCGTTGGACCACAGGGGAGTACGGCGTGTGTGTGCGCTGCGGACGGCCCATCGGTGCCGAGCGACTCGAGGCCCGGCCGACGGCCAGCAACTGCATCGACTGCGCTCGTCACGTGTCGTAGTCGACGCCGTCCCACGGCTCGTAGTACGCAATGAAGTTCCCGGGCTCGATGTTGATCGAGAACGTGCCTTCGTACTCGGTGATCCTCCAGCCGAAGTCCACGCCGTCGACCTTCGTCAGGAACGGTTCCACGGTGATCGGTTCCAGCTCGTAGTCGCCCAGCTCGGCCAGGCGGCTCTGGACGACGTCGTCCGCATCGGCGCTCGCTGCCTGACCTGGCGGGAGCCCTTCGGGCCTTGAGACGTCGTCAACCCGTACCTCAGCAAAGCTCCCGTCGGCGTTCCACAGAAACAGACCGACATAACCACTGCCTGGCTCGTCCCCGGCGCCGAAGTCGAAGAGCTCATCGCTCAAGAAGAACTTTCGCCCGTCTTCCGCCGTACCGGCGTAGGGCACGTGGTAGTCGTCAGGAACGATCGTGAACCGTTCCGGCGCAACCGCCGGGCCAGGACCGGGTCTCACCACGCCGTCTTCATCAACAGGTGAAGCGCAGCCGCCGAGAAGTGCAACAAGCGTTGCGACGAGGGCGACGGGACGGCGAGGCATGGCCGCATCATGTCAGCGACAGGAATTCGGCCTTTGCTGGAGTTGAAACAGGTCGCGCCCATGACCCGTCATCGGGACCCAAATCGCGCGGCGAGACTGCTTGCCCATGGACTAGCGCAAGCCGAGAACCTAGTGTTCTTGCACTCCGCGTCAATCAGGCGCGTTGCTCGGGGAGGTCTACATTGTCATCGCGCGTTGCACCTTTCGCGGTTCTCATGCTCATCGCGCCGCTCGCAGCACTTGCCAATCCAGCCCACGCCGACGCACCGGGCCAACATCCGAACTGCGGTCCTGCTACTGGATTGCTCACCCAAGAGAACCTCCCTGAGGGGACCGACGTCGTTGAGTGCCGCGCCGTCGGCAGACTGTTTTCGCACGGCAAACTCACGGGGCAGGTTCCTGCCGCGGGGGAGACCCTCACGATGGAGGCGCTGTATCCATCGGGAGCCGTCGCCTACGAGATCGCAGTCACTCCGGAAGGTGAGGTCTCGTACAACGACCTCGATGCAGCGATCGCGCTCGAGGACGTGGCCGTCAGTTCTCCGTCGGCATGCAGCGACGGCGCCTACGAGGACAGGGACGAGGAACAGGCCGGGACGTACAAGTGGCATCTGGGTGACGGCACCAGGCCCGCTGGCCTGACCACGGCTCAGACCGAGAGCGTGTTGAAGCAGGCCGTCGGCTGGATCGAGACCTCCTACAACAACTGTGGCTACACCGATCAGGTCAGTGCCGATGCGTCCTACCAGGGCATTTCGACCCTGGAGAGCGACATGACGACTTCAGGTGGAGCGACGACCTGTGGCGACGGATCGACCGATGGGCGCGATGGGGAGAGCGTGGTTGACTTCGGGAACCTTGACGACCACGGTGACCCGCCGTTGGCGAAGGAGTGCACGTGGTCGATCCCGGCTCCGTTCGCCGACAACAACATCATCGAGTCGGACATCCGCTTCGACACCACCGACCACGTGTTCTTCAGCACGTTGCCCACGACTTGTTCGGGCAAGTACGACCTCAGAGGCGTCGCCGTACACGAATTCGGTCACTCGTTCGGGATGGGCCACGTCTCCGAATCCGCGCACGGCAACCTCACCATGAGTACTGATCTCGACCCGTGCGATGTCTCTCAGCGCACACTGGGCAAGGGCGACGTCCTGAGCCTGCGCAATACCTACTGATCCGTGCAACAGTTCACGCTCCGAGCGCGTGGAAAGGGTTGTGAGAACGATCAGCACGCCGACCTCGGCCGATCAGGCCAGCCTTGAGGCCTTTGCGAGGGAGCAGGGGCAGCGCCTCCTGCGCTGCGCATTTCTTCTCACCGGTGGGAACGGCGCGGCTGCCGAGGACCTCGTCCAGACCGTACTCATGCGTTTGTCTGCCCGGGGGATCGACGACCTCGACGACCCGTTCAGCTATGCGCGCCGAGCAATGCTCAATGAACAGATCAGCGGCGCAAGGCGAGCCTCGACGCTGCGACGCGGTCTGACCCGGATCGGGCCACCCCATGACGCGGTCTCAGGCTCATCCGACGACCGGCTGTCGATCTTGGGCGCGCTGGAAACACTGTCCGCCCGCGAACGTGCGGTGATCGTGCTGCGCTACTACGAGGACCTCCCCGATCCCGAGATCGCCGCAGTCCTTGGTTGTTCGCGCGTCACCGTGCGGTCGCTGGCGCACCGCGCCAACAGAAAGCTTCGGAACGAGCTCGCCTCGACCTACGAACGGCTCACCGGACAGACAGAAGCCGAGGGTGACCACGATGACTGACTTCGAGACCCAACTCCGGGAGGACCTGAACCGGGCCGCAGAGCGCGCGCCGATCTTTCGTGGTGTCCGGGCCAGCACCGCCCCGTCATCGACCGAAAATGCTGGGCACGCCTCCCGGTGGCGCCTGGTCGCGATCGCCGCTGCTGCAACAATCGTTGCAGGCGCCACCGCGCCCTTGTGGTTGCCGGAGGACGATGACGGTACCGACGGGCAAACGTCTTGCGCTGCGATCCTGAAAGTTGGAACAAGCCGGTACGTCGGCCACGGCGAGCTCCTTCGCGTGCCTCGCCCGGGTCGCAGTCTCGGCTCCGGCACGATGCTCGGGTGTGGCGACATTGCCGACCGGAGCGTGATGGCGTCAGCGCTGCCTGGAGTCGACCCAAGCACGGCAGTCTTCGCTGAAGGGTCAGTCTGGGTGGCCGACGGTCAACCGGCGGCGCCTGCTGAACTGAAGCCGCTGTTCGAACCGATCTCGTGCAGCCAGAACGGCCCCCAGAGCCTGGTCGGAGACTGGGTGTCGGTGGACGGCGCGATGCCTGAGGGCGACGGGGCCCTGCGTCCGCCGTACATCGTGATGCTCCAGGCCGAAACCAACGATGCGCTGCCGCTCAAGGAATGGTCCAGCGTGCGCGTCGAGATCCGTGTCAACGATCAGATCAACGGCGCCAGCGATCCCGACATCGTGACTCAGGCCCTTCAAGGCGACACTCCGGTGCGCGTCGACGTCACCTGCACTGGTGGCGAGTTCGTCGCCAGACGGATCACCCTGGAGCGGGGTCGGTAGACTGGCACGCACGGGAGTTG
>NZ_JBMCZA010000165.1:24590-47753 GCF_048654705.1 Nocardioides sp. CPCC 206348 | reverse complement strand
CCCGTGACCGCCGGGTCAGCTGCGGATGATGCGTTCGCAACCGATCAGGCGGGGGCCGGTTCCTGTGCCCTTGACGTAGACCGTGTCGTAGGCGCCCCCACAGTCCACGTAGTCCGCGTAGCGACCGCGGTAGACGACGACCACGTCCTGTCCGGGTCCGCCGATCGCACGGTCGGTCCCAGTGCCGGTGGAGAGGGAGTTGTAGCCGTATCCGCCGTAGAGCTTGTCGTTGCCGGCACCTCCGTAGAGGCGGTCGTCGCCCTTGCCCCCGTGGAGGGTGTCGTTGCCGTCGTCGCCCCACAGCTCGTCGTGATAGCCGTAGCCGTACACGGTGTCGTTGCCGCCGTAACCGTGGATCCTGTCCAGCCCGGAGGTGCCGTAGAGGACCTCGCTCGCGAAGGTGTTCCTGGAGGCGTTCGCAGCCCCGGTCGTGCCGAGGGTGAAGGTGCCGACGGCCAGCACGGTCACGGCTGCTGCGAGGGTCCGGTTCATGGTGGGTCCTTGGGTCCGAGGGGATGGCGCCGAGTTCGTGGCTGCTGGAGAGATGTTTCCCCGCGGGACAGGACGCAAACAGGCTGACCTGTGGTGTGCATCATGTGGACCAGGTACGGCGGGGCCGCTTCTCGGGCCGTTCTGTACTGCGTAGTTTGATCGCCGATAAGTGACATTATGTCAGCATGTGACCTTTGGAGGGCCCTCTCCCGGGTCGCGAAGCACTACGTCCGCAGCGCGAAGGCGCTCACGATCGCTGCGGTGAGATCCGCTCCCTGGCGATCGAAGAAGAACCCGACGTGCCGACCGAGCGACCGCTTGCCGATCGTGATGATGTTGTCGCAGCTCACGACACTGATTTCCTCGAGACCGTTGTCAGGCCCGACGCCCACTTCGGTGCTCAGCCCTTTTGCGGTCGACGTGATGGGCGCAACCGTGACCCGGCGCATCGCTCCACGGACCGCCGGCGCGCCTTGTCGAGGTGGGCGATGTGGATGTCACGCATCAGTCGCCAACAGCGACGTGGCTGACCAGTTCGTCAAAGTCGTCGTAGTCCCCCAACGACTCCAGGAGCTGCGCATCACGCTCAGCACTCAGTTGCTGCTGATAGAGGCGCAGCGCCCGGGCCACTATGGGATTCACTTGCTCAGGAGACGTAGTCGCTGTACTCCCTGGTCCCCCGGAACGGCATCAGGTGCTGGGCGACGAACCCGTTCGGGACGGTCTCTGGCTTCAGCACGCCGTACTCCTCGGGCCAGCTGCCGTCGCGCGGAAGCTTGAACGAACCCATCAGCATGTCCACGACAGGCAGGTGGATCGCGTAGTTGCGGTCCCAGTAGTCGACGTGACGCGCGTGGTGCCAGTGGTGGTACCGCGGCAGCGTGACGACGTACTCGAGCCAGCCGAACCTGATGCCGATGTTGGCGTGCGCGATCACGGCCTGGAGGCCCACGAGGACGGCGTACGCGTTGACGGCCTCTTGGGAAAACCCCAGCAGGAGCAGCGGGAGCAGCACTGTGGAGCGGGTCAGGATGGTCTCGATGAGGTGCACCCGCGAGCCGGCCAGCCAGTCGAGCTCCGGGCTGGAGTGGTGGACCGCGTGGAACCGCCACAGCACCATGATCCGGTGGTAAGCGCGGTGCAGGCCGGCCTGCGCGACGTCGGCCGCGAACACGGCCAGGAAGAACTGGGCAACGAACGGCAGACCACCCACCCAGGCCTGGATACCGCCGATCTTCACGGACTCCACGACGACACTGGTGGAGGCGGTGACCGTGATCAGGATGAACTGGACGAGCACGTGGGACATGAAGAAGTACGCCGCGTCGGTCCTCCAGCCACCACGCAGCACCGCGAGCGGGCGTCGTGCGAAGTGGTGCTCGAGAGGGATGAACACCAGTGCGGAGAAGAACAGCGACAGGACGAACCAGTCGAGGCCCAGCGAGTACGGCGTCTTGCCGATGGTCTCGAACTGGACGTCCGATCCCCCGGCCAGGACCGCGATCGTGGCAGAGCCGACGCCGATGAAGGCCAGGCGCTTGTGCTGGTCGCGGAGGATCGCGAACGTGCCGGCGATGAACGCGAAGGACAGGGCGATGAGCAGCAGGCGTCGTGCGAAGCCTTCGCTGTAGACGGCGCGGAACTCCTGGCTGGTCAGCAGCTCCGGGAAGTGGAAGCACAGGACGGCGACGAGGCTGCCGAGCCCGAGGACCATCGATGCGGCCGGCGCCAACAACGGGTGCCGGTACAACGGGATGTGACGGTACTTCTCCGGGGTGGGGTTCTCCCCCACGGCTTCGCCTGCGCTCATGTGCTCAGTATCGGCTCGATGCCAGGTTCGCAAACGAGCATCGGTGCTCAGTCTGATTCGGAGCTACGGTGGACGCATGAGTGCTCCTGACAGCCTCGCCAGCGTCCGTTACCTCGTGGACGACGTCGACGCGTCGATCACGTTCTACACCGAGCACCTCGGGTTCACGCTCACCATGACCGCAGCCCCGGCGTTCGCCGACGTACGGCGCGGCGCTCTGCGGCTGCTGCTCTCCGGCGCGGCCAGCTCGGGCGCCCGGGCAACTCCCCCGGAGCTCGCGTCGTCCGCAGGACGAAACCGGATCCACCTCGTCGTCGACGACCTCGAGGCCGAGGTCACCCGGCTCGGCGAGGCCGGACTGTCCTTCGTGAGTGACCTGGTCTCCGGCCCCGGTGGCAGCCAGATCCTGCTGGCCGACCCCTCCGGCAACCTGGTCGAACTGTTCCAGCCCGCCCGGCGTCCGGCCTGAGGTCAGGAACGTTCTGACACGCGGCCGTTCTCGACATGCAGCTCGCGAGTCGTCGAGACGGCGGACAGCATCCGGCGGTCATGGGTGACCAGGAGCAACGTGCCCGGATAGCTCTCCAGGGCGGCCTCCACCTGCTCGATCGCCGGCAGGTCCAGGTGGTTGGTCGGCTCGTCGAGCACCAGGAGGTTCACGCCCCTCGCCTGCAGCAGCGCGAGCGCCGCACGGGTCCGCTCCCCCGGCGACAACGTGGAGGCTGACCGCACGACGTGATCCGTCTTGAACCCGAACTTCGCCAACAGCGTGCGCACCGGTTCGGGCGCCAGGTCGGGCACGTGCCGCTGGAACGCGTCGACCAGTGGCTCCTCACCCTCGAACAGGCGGCGCGCCTGGTCGACCTCGCCGACCACGACACCGGGCCCGAGGTGCGACTCGCCCTCGTCAAGCGCCAACCGGCCGAGCAACGCGGCCAGCAGGGTCGACTTGCCGGCACCGTTGGCGCCGGTGATGGCGACCTTCTCGGCCCAGCCGATCTCCAGGGTCACCGGTCCGAACGTGAAGTCGCCCCGTCGTACGACGGCCTCTCGCAGGGCCGCGGTGACGGCTCCTGAGCGGGGCGCGGCAGCGATCTCCATCCGCAGTTCCCACTCCTTGCGGGGCTCCTCGACCTCCTCGAGTCGCTCGAGCGCCTTCTCGGACTGCCGGACCTTCGAGGCCTGCTTCTCGCTGGAGTTGACGCGGTACTTGCGCACCGACTTGTCGGGCTCGTTGTTGATGTTGCGCCGGGCGTTGCGGACTCCCTGTGCCGCCCAGTTGCGCTGCATGGTGGCGCGCGCCTGGAGACCGGACACCGTGTCGGCGTACTCGTCGTAGGCCTCGCGGGCGTGGCGGCGCGCGATCTCGCGCTCCTGGAGCCAGGCGTCGTAGCCGCCGCCGTAGATGTTGATGGCTCGTTGGTGGAGGTCGAGCTCGACGATCCGGTTGACGGTGCGGGCGAGGAACTCGCGGTCGTGGCTGACGATGACCGCCGCCTCACCGAGGTCGGCCACGAACCGCTCGAGGCGGTCGAGGCCGTCGAGGTCCAGGTCGTTGGTCGGCTCGTCGAGAAGGAACACGTCGTAGCGCGACAGCAGCAGGCTCGCGAGCCCGGCACGCGCCGCCTGGCCTCCGGACAGTGAGGTCATCAGCTGGTCGAGATCGACGGCCAGGCCGACGTCGGCCGCGATGGCGTCCGCGCGCTCGTCCAGGTCGGGTGCCCCGAGGGCGAGCCAGCGTTCGAGGGCGTCGGCGTACTCGTCGTCGGCCCCCGGCTCCCCCGCCTCCAGTCGCGCCGTGGCGGCGTCGAACGCCGCCTGTGCATCCGCGACGCCGGTACGACGGGCGAGGAAGCCGCGGACCGTCTCGCCCTCGCGGCGCTCGGTCTCCTGCGGCAGGTACCCGATGATCGCCGAGGCCGGTGTGACGGTGACGGTGCCGTCCTCGGGTGGGATCTCGCCCGCCAGGGTGCGCAGCAGCGTCGACTTGCCCGCGCCGTTCGGGCCGACCAGGCCGATCACGTCGCGCGGTCCGATGACCAGGTCCAGCCCCGAGAAGAGCGCCGTGGCGCCGTGTCCAGCAGCCAGTCCTGCAGCCTTGATCGTCGCGCTCACCCGGTGAGGTTAGCCGGACCGTGCAGCGCCGCGCAGTCGGCGGCCCGTCCCTGCATCGTGTGCCGTTCGACCTCGTTGCTCGTCTTCGCCGCCGCACGCAGGAAGTGCTCGCGGGCGGTGCCGTGGTCGCCCGACCGGCACAGCAGGTCGCCGGCCACCGCATCGAGCAGGTGGTACTCCCCCATTCCGGGTACGTCGAACAGCGGCATCACGATCGCGAGGCCGGCCTCCGGCCCGAACGCCTGGGCGGTGGCCACCCCACGGTTGAGCTCGACCACCGGCGACGGAGTGAGGTGCGCGAGGCCGTCGTACAGGGCCGTCATCAGCTCCCAGTCGGTGTCCTCCACCGTGCGCGCCCGGGCATGGCAGGCCGCAATGGCCGCCTGGAGCGCGAACGGACCGACGGTGCCGCCGAGCCGCTCGATCCGGTCGAGGTTCGCCAGTCCCCGCTGGACCAGGAGCCGGTCCCAGCGGGTGCGGTCCTGGGCGGCAAGCAACACCGCCTCGCCGTCGGGGCCGGTCCGCGCCCGGAGCCGCGACGCCTGGATCTCGATCAGCGCCAGCAGCCCGAGGGTCTCGGTGTCGCGTGGCGTCAGGGCTGCGAGCATCCGCCCGAGCCGCAGCGCCTCCGCGCACAGGTCGCCGCGGAACCACTGGCTCCCGCTGGTTGCCGAGTAGCCCTCGTTGAACATCAGGTAGATGACTTCGCGGACCCCGTCCATCCGCGCGACCCGTTCCCCCGGCGGCGGCAGGTCGAACCGCACCTTCGCCGCCGCCAGGGTCTTCTTGGCCCGCACGATCCGTTGCGCCACCGTCGTGGTCGGCGTCAGGAACGCCCGTGCCACGTCATCGGTGCTCAGCCCGCAGACCAGCTTGAGCGTCAGCGCCGACCGCGCATCCGGGGAGAGCAACGGGTGGCAGGACATGAAGATCAGTCCGAGCAGGTCCTCGGCCAGGTCACCGTCCACGATCGCGGCCACGTCGTGCTCGACCGACTGCGGCTCGCTGTGGGCCACCAGCTGGTACTTCCCCCGCTGCGTGTCCCGCCGCCGGATCAGGTCGACCGCAAGGAACTTCGCCGTGGTGTTGAGCCAGGCCGCCGGGTTGTCCGGCATCCCGCTCCCCCGCCACTTCTCAAGGGCGGCCACGAAGGTGTCCTGCGCGATCTCCTCAGCGGTGTCGAGGTCGCCGACCAGCCGCATCAGCCGGGCGATCACACGGGGTGACTCGACCCGCCACAGCGCGGCGATCCGCTGGTCGAGGTCATCGCTCATGAGCCGGGCGGGACCAGGTCTTCGTATTCCATCACCTTGCGTACGTCGACCCGGTGGGAGCCGACCAGCAGCGCGAACTTCCGCGCATGCTCCACGGCCTCGGCCAGTGAGTCGACCTCGAGGATGGCGAAGCCGGCGATCAGTTCCTTCGCCTCGGCGAACGGGCCGTCGATCACCCGGACGTTGCCGTCGGTGACCTCGACCCGCGCGCCCTTGGCGCTGGACTGGACGCCCTCGCCGGAGAGCAGCACCCCCGACATGGCGGCTTCCTGCATGTACTCGCCGATGGCGGCCTGCTGCTCGGGCGACGGCAGGACGCCGTCCTCCATGTCCTGGGTCTGGTAGTGCATGACCATGTAGCGCACGATCGTCTCCTCGGCTCGTCAGTGACCGGTTCGGCTCAGTTGTCGGCGCCGGCGTAGACCAGGTGCAGGACACCGGAGTCGAAAGTAGTCGACGAGAGGAGCTTGAGCGGGACGGTCGCGCCGTCCTCGAACAACTTCTTGCCCTTGCCGACGACGATCGGGTGGACCAGCAGGTGCAGCTCGTCGACGAGGCCCTGCTCCACCAGCCAGCGGACCAGGGTCGCGCTGCCCGTGGTGCCCAGGTCGGTGCTCTTCTTGAGCTCGCGGAGCTGCCCCGCGACGTCGCCGGTGATCACGCTGGAGTTCTCCCACTCCGCATCGGTCAGCGTGCTGGAGACGACGTACTTCCTCGCGCCGTTCATCACGCCGGTCATCGGGTCGCTCGCGTCGGCCGCGGGCCAGTAGGCCGCGAACTCGTCGTACGTCTGGCGGCCGAGCAGGGTGGCGTCGTTGCCGCTCATGAGCCCGCCGACGGCGGCGCCCATCTGGTCGTCGAAGTAGGGGAAGTGCCAGGTCTCGGGCGACTCGATGACGCCGTCGAGGGAGATGAAGAGGCCGGACTTGATGGATCCCATGGTGTGCTCCTTGTTCGATGGGCTGGCGCCCGCGGGGGTTGCTTTCACCCCGTGTGCCGAACGGGCGTCACCCGAATCGACACCATCGACCAAGAAGTTTCAGAAATCTTTTGAAACGGTCGTCACAGGTCTGCCACGCGGGGCAGGGCCTTCTCCACGAGCGCGGTGGCCCACCCCTCCGGGTCAGCAGCCGGCGCCATCATCGCGGCGAGGGTGACGCCGAGGGCGGCGTACTCCTCCATGTCGCGGACGAAGGTGTCGGGATCGGCCACGGGGTCGCCGAAGTAGAGGATCGTCTTGCGGATCGCGTCGTAGTCGCGGTCCAGGTCGTCGCAGTGCCGGCGCAGCACGTCGAGCTTCCTCGCGACGCCGGGGACCCCCTCTCCCGTGAACAGGTTGCAGGCGTCGGCGTACTGGGCCACCATCCGCAGGGTCTTGCGCTCACCCTGGCCACCGATCATCAACGGCACCCGGCCACGGACCGGCTTCGGCAGGCAGATCGTCTCGGCCAGCTGGTAGTGGACGCCCGCGAACGGACCGTCGTTGTCGCTCCACATCTGCTCGGCGATCCGGATCGTCTCCTCGAGTCTCTCGAAGCGCTCCGCGAGCGGCGGGAAGGGTACGCCGAGGCCGTCGTGCTCCCGGTCGTACCAGGCAGCGCCGATGCCGAGCTGCGCCCGACCGCGCGACAGCACGTCCAGGCTCGACACCACCTTCGCGAGCAGCCCGGGGTGACGGTAGGTCACTCCCGTCACCAGGAGGCTGAGATGCACCCGCTCGGTGACGCCTGCGAGATAGCCGAGCGTCGTGTAGCCCTCGAGCATCGGCTCGAACGGCCCACCGAAGTCGACCATCTGGAAGTAGTGGTCCATCACGGTGAACAACGAGATCCCGCCCTCGTCGGCGATCCTCGCCGTGGCGGTCAGGTGGTCGACCAGCGTGGTCTCCCAAGCAGGTGTCGTGAAGGTCGCGTAGTGGATGCCCAGGTCCATGCCGTCAACCTACGCCGACTTGTCTCAGGTCGTCTGCGTACGATTCCGCCCATGCGTTCCCGCCTGCTCGCCGGTGTGCCGGCCCTGCTCCTGCTCGCCAGCCTCACCGCCTGCGGTGACGACGACACCAAGGCGTCCGATGACGGTCCGGCGTCCGACCCCACCAGCGACGCCACGGACGGCTCCAGCCCCGCCGCATCGGGCTCCTGCGACTTCGTCGAGACGGGCGGTGCTGCCCGCGAGGTGACGTTGCCGAATGCGAACCCCTCGCGCTCGGGTCAGGTCCCGGCGGTCCTGGAGACGAGCATCGGTGAGCTGAAGCTGACCCTCGATGCCGACAAGGCGCCCTGCACGGTGGAGTCCTTCGCGTCGCTCGCCGAGCAGGGCTACTACGACAACACGTCCTGCCACCGCCAGGGCAATGACCCCGGTTTCGAGTTCCTGCAGTGCGGCGACCCGAACTTCGACCCGAAGGCGGCCACGCCCGGCCAGGAGGTCGGCTCGGGTGGCCCCGGCTACACCATCCCTGACGAGATCGACGGCTCCGAGACCTACCCCGCCGGGACCCTGGCGATGGCGAACACCGGTGCCCCGAACTCGGGCGGCGGCCAGTTCTTCATCGTCTTCGGAGACTCCGGCTTCACGCCGGACTACACCGTCTGGGGCAAGCTCGACGAGGCGTCGCTCCAGACCCTGGTCAAGGCAACCGCCGGTGGCAACGACGCCTACTGGGCCTCGATCGGAAGCAGCGGTGGCCGGCCGAACACCCCGGTCACCTTCAAGAGCATCAAGGTCGGCTGAGCTCGACCGACTTCTCCCACAGGGCGGCGGCGAGGACGTCGTCGCCGGCCTTGGGTGACATCCGCGCAGGCGCGGGCCAGCCCCAGAGCTCGGTCAGCCCGTGCGGACCGATGTACGTGCCGCCGGGGACGTCCATCGTCGCGGCGTAGACCGAACACAGCGCCCCGCGCCACGCGGGCATGCCGACCAGGCGCTGGCCGTAGTGGCCGATCGCGGTGACGACCGGGTTGCCGGAGCCGCTCGTGATGGACGTGGCTGATGCTCCCGGATGCGCACCCACGGAACGCAGCGGCGAGCCCTCGGCCTGGAGCCGACGGTCCAGTTCCCTCATGAACAGCAGGTCGGCGAGCTTCGACGCACCGTAGGCCGCGAACGGGCGGTAGGGGCGCCGCTCCCAGGCGAGGTCGTCGAGGTCGATCTCCCCCGACCGGTGCTCGCGTGAGCTGATCACCACGACGCGGTCGGTCAGCAGCGGAAGCATCCCCTGGGTCAGCGCGAAGTGGCCGAGGTAGTTGGTCGCGAAGTGCATCTCGACCCCCTCCGCCGACAGCGCGTACGGGACGCCGAGCACCCCGGCGTTGTTGATGAGTACGTCGACCGGTCGGCCCTCGTCCGTCAGGCCGGCCACGAACGCCCGGACCGACGCGAGATCGCTCACGTCGACCTGGCGCACCTGCACGCGGCCCTTGTCGTGCCCGGGAACGCTCCGCGCGGCGGCTTCGCCCTTCTCGACGCTGCGGCACGCCATCACGATCTCCGCACCGCGGGATCCGAGGATCCGGGCGGTCTCCAGGCCGAGGCCTCCGTTGGAGCCGGTGATCACGAATCGGCGCCCCGACTGGGGCGGAACCTGGGTCCACGGACGCATGGCCGAAGGTTGCCACATCGACATGGGATGCCTCACTACGCTGGCCCGATGAGCACCGATTCCGGGTCGATCAGCCTCACGCGCACCGAAGCAGAGCACCGCGCGAGCGTGCTCGTCGTGACGTCGTACGACGTCGAACTGGACCTGACGGTCGGCGACGAGGTGTTCGCGTCCCGCACCGTCATCCGCTTCACCAGCACGACGGCCGACACCTTCCTCGACGTGAAGCCGAGGGCGTTGCACGCCATCACCCTCGACGGCGCCGCGATCGACGTCACGACCCTGGATCGCGGCCGGGTCGCGCTGACGCTTGCATCCGGTGAACACGAACTGGTCGTGCAGGCGACGATGCCCTTCCGCAACGACGGCGAGGGCCTGCACCGCTCCGTCGACCCGGCCGACGGACTCGCCTACGTCTACGGCATGTCCTTCATGGACGCGGCCCCGTCGATCTTCGCGTGCTTCGACCAGCCCGACCTGAAGGCGCCGTACACGATGCGGGTGACCGCTCCGGCCGACTGGATGGTCGTCGGCAACGCCCCGGCCCGGGAGGTCGGCAGCGACGCCCGGACCCGTCGCTGGGAGCTCGGGCCTACTCCCCCGCTGGCGACGTACTTCGTCACGCTGGTCGCCGGGCCGTACCACCGCCTCGCCGACGAACACGATGGCATCCCGCTCGGGCTGAGCTCGCGCCAGAGCCTGGCCACCATCCTCGACCGCGAGGCTGACGAGCTGTTCACCCTGACCAGGCAGTCGTTCGACGAGTTCCACCGGTTGTTCGGCGTGCGCTACCCGTTCGGCGACTACCACCAGGCGTTCGTGCCGGAGTTCAACGCCGGGGCGATGGAGAATCCCGGATGCGTCACCATCCGCGACCCCCTGTTGTTCGAGGGCACCAGCACCCGCGCCGATCGCAGCTTCCGTGCCGCGCTGATCGCACACGAGATGGCGCACCAGTGGTTCGGCAACATCGTCACGCCGCGCTGGTGGGACGACCTGTGGCTCAACGAGTCGTTCGCCGAGTACATGGGTTACCGCGTCATCGCCGATGTCACCCAGTACGACGACGGGTGGCTGCACCAGTCCTACGCCCGCCGCGTGTGGGGCATCACCGCCGACTCCCGTCCGACGACGCACCCCGTGGCGGGCAATGCCGCCGAGGACGCACTCGCGGCCCTGCAGAACTTCGACGGCATCTCGTACGCCCGCGGCTCGAACGTGCTGCGCCAGCTCGCCACACGTCTCGGCGACGACGCCTTCTTCGGCGGGGTGCGCGAGCACTTCGCACTGCACCGGTTCGGCAACGCCACGATGCACGACCTGTTCGCCAGCTGGTCGAAGGCGGCAGGCGGAGCCGACCTCGACGGCTTCGTGCGCGACTGGCTGCTGACGCCCGGCCCGGATGAGCTGGCGGTCGATCGCGCCGCAGGGGTCGTGCTGCGCACCTCGCCCGCCGAGCACCCCGCCGAACGCCGGCACCTGCTCGACGTCGCGGTGCACGGCGAGGCAGGCTGGCGCATCGAACCATTCGTCATCGACGGCCCGGCGACTCCGCTGGCCGTGGGCCAGGCGCCCGTCCTGCTCGACGCGAGCGAGAGCACCTGGGCCGTCTGCCCTCCGGACGCCGTCACGATGGCGGCGCTGCCGGCGCTCGCGCCGCACATGGACGACCCACAGCTGCGGGCGACGATGTGGAACAGCGTGCGGCTGGGGTTGTTCAACGCATCCGTCTCTCCGTCCGCCGTGGCCGACCTGCTGGCTGCCGCCCCGCCCGTCGAGGACACCGCGGACGGGATCCGCAGCCTGGTCCAGTGGACTCTCGACACGGCCCTGCCGTTGGCACCGGAACGCTCCACCGCACGCTTCCACGCGGCGGTTCGCGACGCGGCTGACCGCGCCGAGGCCGGTTCCGAGCTGCAGCTGTCCGCCTTCCGGGCAACGGTGCTGTCGGCGGCCGACCCGTCCGAGCTCCAGCGCTGGGCCGCCGGGGAGGACCTGCCGCCCGGGATCGCGGCCGACCTGGACCTGCGCTGGAAGGCGCGTCGCCGGCTCGCCGAGCTCGGCGCCACGGACTGGAGTGCCCTCGACGCGGCGCTGGCTGCCGAGCCCGGGGGCACCGCCACGGTGCACCACACGCGCGCCGTCGCCTCGCTCCCGCTGCTCGAGGCCAAGGAGTTCGCCTGGGCGCGGGCGACCGGCGAGGTCTCCGTGGCCAACTACGAGATCGAGGCCGCCGGCAAGGGGCTCTGGCGCCCCGACCAGCTGGCCCTGACCGAACCGTTCGCCGTCGCGTACTTCACCCGGCTCGACGAACTCATCGCCGCGCACCAGGGCTGGGTCCAGGGAGTCGTGATCGAGGCGTTCTTCCCCATCACCCACCGCGACGATGCGACTGTCGCCGCGACGCGCGCAGCTCTCGAACAGGACCTGCCGGGCGCCGTACGACGGCGGTTGGCGGACCGCCTGGACGAGCTCGAGCGCCGCCGGGCCGCGGTTGTCGCCTGAGCGCGGCGTGCCCAGCGGGGTTCTGTCGCCCCCCGCTGTTTGACTGTCCTCATGCTCACGATCGTCGCTCTGCTCATCGGTCTCCTGCTCGGCGCAGGAGCCAGCTGGCTCGTCCTGCGCGCCCAGCAGGAGTCCGCGATCGCCGCGCTCGCCCGGTCCCACGACGGCGAGGTCCGTGACCTGCGGCACGAGGTCCAGCTGGCCCACTCACGCAACGACGTGATCGTCGCGGAGATCCGGGAGCAGGACGCCGCCGCCCGCGCAGCGGTCGAGAGCGACCTGGCCGGTGCCCTCGCGACCGTCGATGCCCTGCGCGCCGCCCTCGAGGCTGCCCGTGAGCAGCACCAGGCGACGCTCGCCCAGCAGCGCCTGACCGAGCAGGAGCGGGAGAAGGCCGAGGGCGGCCACACCCAGGTGCTCAAGACCCTGACGCCCGTTGCGGACCAGTTGCGCACGATGCAGCGCCGCGTGGAGGAGCTCGAGCAGCAGCGCTCCCACCAGCACGGCGAGCTCGCCGAGCAGCTGCGCAGCACCCAGGTCACGGTCGCCGAGTCGAAGAAGGCCGCGGACACGCTGGCCTCGGCCCTCACCAACAACGCCGTGCGCGGTGTGTGGGGCGAGACCCAGCTGCGCACCCTCGTGGAGTCCGCCGGCCTGCTGCCGCGCGTCGACTTCGACACCCAGCACTCCATCGAGGCCGACTCCGGCGCCCGGCGCCCCGACATGGTGATCAACCTGCCGGGCGGCAAGCAGATGGCGATCGACGCCAAGGTGCCCTACAACGCGTTCATCGACGCGCACGGCCCGCAGGTCAACGCCGGTGAGCGCCAGCGGTTGCTCGTCGACCACGCCCGCAAGGTGCGCGGCCACGTCGACGCACTCTCGGCGAAGAGCTACTGGACCGGCCTGACGGCGAGCCCCGAGTTCACGGTGGCGTTCATCCCCAACGAGCAGCTGCTGTCGGTGGCGCTCGACACGGACCCGTCCCTGCTGGAGTACTCCTTCGGCAAGGGCGTCCTGCTCGCCACGCCGACCAACCTCTGGGCGATCCTCAAGACCGTGGCCTTCACCTGGCGCCAGGACGTCCTCACCGACGACGCCAAGCAGCTCTTCGACCTCGGCCGCGAGCTGTACCGCCGGATCAGCACCCTGGCCGAGCATGCCGACAAGCTGCGTCGTTCACTCGAGTCCACGGTGAAGAGCTACAACACCTTCGCGAACTCCCTGGAGTCGCGCGTGCTCGTGACCGCGCGCAAGCTCGACCAGATGGACGAGTCGGCTGTTCTCGGCGCTGCCCGGCAGATCGACATCGCGCCGCGAGCACTGACCAGCGGCGAGTTCGCCGTCATCGCCGATCTCGAGCGCCCCGAGCTGACCTTCGACTTCGACGTGGCCGACGCCGAGATCGTCGACGACGAGCACCGCGCCGGCTGACGCCGAAGCTTTACCATCCGCGGGGCCTGCTGCTCCGAAGCACGTGTGACAGATCACTCCCATCGGAGGTCCACATGCGTGTCCACAAGCCCACCCCGTCCTTCTACGTCGCCACGGCCGCCCTGGCGCTCTCCCTCGGCGGCACCTCCTGGGCCGTCGCCCAGGCCGGCCCCGACAACCCGGGCGAGCAGGGCCAGCCGGGTCACGAACGCTGGCTGCTCATCGACGCCAACGGCCAGATCGAGGCGCAGTCCGGCGGGTTCACCGTCGCCGCCGGCTACCCGACCCTGCCGAACACGGCAGCCACCGGTGACAACTCGCTGCGCGCTGCCGGCAACGTCTACATCAGTGCGGGCGAGAACCTGTCCGACAACGGCATCGTGACGACCATCGCCCTGCAGAACCAGGTCGACCAGAACGCTGACGGCATCACCAACGGTCGTGCGCCCGGCGCCAACGCCAACCCCGAATTCGGTGGCGAGATCTCCGCAACCGTCTGTGGCCTGGCCGGGGTCGTTGCCTGCGCACCGGCCGGCACCAACAACACGAGCCACTTCGTGGTGAGCCCGCGCAACAGCGACGGGACGGTGACCCAGCCCGGCGCACGCAAGCGGTTCTACGTCGTCGTCACCAGCGACTGACGCCCGGTCACCTCACGCGCCCGGCGACCCGTGGTGGCTCTCCGCGTCGAAGGCGGAGAAGTCCACGGTGCGCCGGGTGTTGGCCAGGGAGCTGACCGTCGCCGTACCGATCGACCCACGTCGGTCGAACACCTCGGCCGTGCCGGCACCGATGCCGTCGACAGCGACGTGGTCGGTGCTGCGCAGCCCGAGGACGACACCGTCGGGCACCCGGGACAGCACGACGCTGATGTCGGTGTTGATGAACTGCACGCCCCCGCTCCCCCAGTTCGTCACCATGCTGGTGGCGTCGGCGATCGAGGCGACGGCCTGGAACGGCGTGCACTCCTCGCCGAGCACGATCGGCACGGCGGTCTGCCAGGTCTGGTGCCGTCCGCCGTTCTGGTGGGCGCTGAAGTCGTCCGACCACGGCGTCGCGCTCGCGAAGAACGGGGTGTCGGGCTGGCCGGTCTCCGGCATCAGCTCGACCGGCGGAGCGACGGGACGATCCGCGGCCGCCCACACGTCTCCGTCCGGATTCGCGGTCGGTCGCAGGAACGTCGCGCTGCCCCGGGCCACGACCTCACCCTCCTGGAGGACGACGGCGTCGACCAGCATCAGGCGGCTCGCTTCGCGGACCACCGTTGCCGAGGTCGTCGTGGCGACCATCCCGGCCGGCCGGAACAGGTCGACGTGGTAGCGCGCGGGCACCAAGTCATCGCGTCCGGCGGCGACGACCGCCGCCTCCAGCGCGCGAGCGAGCAGGCCGCTGATGGCCACGCCGTGCATCTGCCCGGCCTTCCAGAGGCTCTGGGCGAGGGGCAGGGGCAGGTACGTCTCCCCGTCGCGCTGGAACCAGGCAAACTGCAACGTGTTCTCGTTCACCCGCCCATCATGGCGTACGACGATGGTCAGCCTGCGCCCTGGCACTGCTTCCCGTAGGCGAGCACGATCGTGTTCTTGAGCTTCAACGCCTCGACCGGGTCGGTCCCGATCAGGTCGGCGAGCTTCGCCGTGGCCGTGGTGTCGCCACCCAGGCCTGCGTCGATGATCGGCGGGATCTGTTCATAGATGGCGATCGCCGCCTGGACGTCGGCACCGTCCAGGGTGCTGAGCGCCGCCACCTGCTCGTCGAGGTCGGCCAGGTTGCCGAGCGAGTCGGTCCAGCTGCTCGTCGGGAGGTTGGCGAACTGCGCGACGATCTGGCCGTTGACGGAGAACCCGGCCGCCTGCTCGGTGGTCGCACAGTCAGCCGCGTCCGGCCCGCCGGGCTCGCCGTCTTCGGACGACGTCGTCCCCGGCTTCGGATCGGCGTCACCCGGGTCGTCGTCACTGCCGCATCCGGCAAGACCGACCAGGAGTGCCACGACCGCGCCGACCTTGACCAATGTGTGCATGGCCCGAGGCTAGGGCAGACCCCACCTCGTCGGGTCGATCACGGCGCCGGATGGCCACCGGGAATCGTGACCCGCGGGTCGTAGGGCACCCGGGTGTAGACGAACGTCGCGCACTCGAGATGGTCGACCGTGCCGTCGGTACGGCGGCGCACCTCGAGGCGCTCGCCCTGGTGGTAGCCGTCGATGCCGATCAGCTCGCCGTCGATGACCGCGAAGTGGTCGCTGACCTCGGCGGTCCGCAGGTCCCGGACCAGCAACGTGTCGTGTGCCCACTCCACGCCGAAGGCGGTGTTCCCCCAGAACCAGGTGCCGAGCATCGGAACCACCGGCCCGGGAACCTCCGACGTCGGCCGCCACCGGCCGGGGCTCGGACAGGCGGCGCCGTCGAGCAGGATCGCCGGAACGTGCTCGGGGCGCAGTCCGGTGGTCGCGTTCGTGAGAGCCACGACAGCGTCGCGCGACGCACGGTCCACGAACAGCGACGCCTGGAAGCCGGGCATCGATCCGGTGTGCCCGACGAGCGTCCGGCCCCCTGGGTGCAGGATGCGCAGACCCAGCCCGTACGCCTCGGCCGGCGACACCGGCTCGGCCATCTCGGCGAGCGTCGACGACGACAGCACGTCGGCGTGGCCCACGGCGAGGAAGTCGGCCCAGCGCAGCAGGTCCGCCACCGTGCTCCACGCCTGTCCAGCCGGGGCCATCGCACCGGTGTCGGTGTGCGGCTCGGCGGTGAGCGTGTGGGCGAAGTGGTCGACGCTGCGGCCCGGCGCGTGCTTCGCCGGCGGGTGGTACGACGTCTCCACCATGCCGAGCGGCGCCAGCAACCGGGTCTCCACCGTGGTCCACCAGTCGGTGCCGCGCAGTCGCGCGACCGCTTCGCCGAGCAGGCCGAACCCGAGGTTCGAGTAGTGGAAGTACTCCCCCGCCGCGGCGACGCGACCCGACCCGTCATTGGCCGCAATCAACGCATCCGCGTCACCACCCCTCGACCGCTCCCACCACGGACCGACAGGCTCGCTCTGCATCCCGCTGGTGTGCGACAGCAGCTCGCGGACCGTGGCGTCGGCATATCCCGTCTCGGGCACGACCGTTCCGATCGGGTCGTCCAGCGCCAACAACCCCTCGTCCCGCAGCTGCAGGACAAGCACGGCCGTCATGGTCTTCGTGATCGACCCGATCCGGTACGACGACCCACTCTCCACGCCGTCGGCGACCGAGATGCAGCCGCTCCAGACCGGCTCCCCGGCACGCGCGACCGCTGCCGACACCGAGGGCAGCCGACCGGCACCCTGCAACGCGGCCAGCGCGTCGTCGTACCCCATGGTCAGTCGGTGTAGGCGTCCATCGGCGGGCACGCGCACACCAGGTTGCGGTCGCCGTAGGCCTGGTCGATGCGGGCCACCGGCGGCCAGTACTTGTCCGAGGTGATGCCGGCCGGGAAGACGGCGACCTCGCGGGAGTAGGAGCGGTCCCACTCGCCGACCAGCGCGCGAGCGGTGTGCGGCGCGTTGTGCAGGGGCGACGCGTCGACGTCCCACTCCCCTGCGACGACGCGGTCGATCTCGCCCTTGATCGCTATCATCGCGTCGCAGAAGCGGTCGATCTCGGCGAGGTCCTCGGACTCGGTGGGCTCGACCATCAGCGTGCCCGCGACGGGGAACGACATCGTCGGTGCGTGGAAGCCGTAGTCGATGAGGCGCTTGGCGACGTCGTCGACCGAGACGCCCGTGTCCAGGCTGATCTTGCGCAGGTCGAGGATGCACTCGTGCGCGACGAGTCCGGTCTCACCGCGGTAGAGCACCGGGAAGTGCTCGCCGAGGCGGGCGGCGATGTAGTTGGCCGACAGGACGGCGACGGCGGTCGCGCGGGTCAGGCCCTCGGCACCCATCATCCGGACGTAGGCCCACGAGATCGGCAGGATGCCCGCCGAACCGAAGGGAGCGGCGCTGATCGCACCGGTGCCCTCGCGACGGCTGCCGTCCGGGTGCAGCGGGTGCGTCGGCAGGTACGGCGCCAGGTGCGATCGCACCGCGACCGGGCCCACGCCGGGGCCGCCACCACCGTGCGGGATGCAGAACGTCTTGTGCAGGTTGAGGTGCGAGACGTCGCCGCCGAACTTGCCCGGCTGGCCGTAGCCGAGCAGCGCGTTGAAGTTGGCGCCGTCGATGTAGACCTGGCCGCCGTGCTCGTGCACCAGGTCGCAGAGCTCGGTGATGGTCTCCTCGTAGACGCCGTGCGTCGACGGGTAGGTCACCATGATCGCGGCCAGCGTCTCGGAGTGCTGCTCGCACTTCGCGCGCAGGTCGTCGAGGTCAACGGTTCCGTCGTCGTGGGACTTCACGACGACGACCTTCATGCCGACCATCACGGCGGACGCGGGGTTGGTGCCGTGCGCCGAGGACGGGATCAGGCAGACGTCGCGCTGGCCCTGGCCGTTGGCGCGGTGGTAGTTGCGGATCGCGAGCATCCCGGCGAACTCGCCCTGGGCGCCGGCGTTCGGCTGGATCGAGACCCGGTCGTAGCCGGTGACCTCGGCGAGCCAGCCCTCGAGCTCCTCGATCATCGCGACGTAGCCGCCGGCGTCCTCGACGGGCACGAACGGGTGCAGGTTGGCGAAGCCGGCCAGCGAGATCGGCTCCATCTCGGTCGTGGCGTTGAGCTTCATGGTGCAGGACCCGAGCGGAATCATGCCGCGGTCGAGCGCGTAGTCGCGGTTGCTGAGCCGGTGCAGGTAGCGCAGCATCGACGTCTCGTTGTGGTGCGTGTTGAACACCGGGTGCGTCAGGTAGTCGGTGGTCCGGTGCTGCGCCGCGGGAAGTCCCTCGAGCGGTTCGACCGCCTGTGGCGTCACGCCGAAGGCGGCGTGCAGCGCCCGCAGGGTCGCGGCACTCGCGGTCTCCCCGAACGCGATGCCGACCGTGTCCTCGTCGACGAGGCGCAGGTGGAGGCCCTCGGCCCGCGCAGCCTTGACGATCGTGGCGGCCTGGCCGGGCGTACGCACCTGGAGGGTGTCGAAGAACGTTTCGTTGACCAGCGTGAAGCCCGCACCCTGGAGCGAGGCAGCGGCACGGCCGGCCAGCTCGTGGACCTCGGTCGCGATCGCCTTGAGGCCCTCGGGGCCGTGGTAGACGGCGTACATCGCGGCCGTCACCGCGAGCAGGACCTGCGCCGTACAGATGTTCGACGTCGCCTTGTCGCGGCGGATGTGCTGCTCGCGGGTCTGCAGCGCGAGGCGGTACGCCTGCCGTCCCTCGGCGTCGACCGAGACGCCCACCAGACGACCCGGGAGCTGGCGCTCCAGGCCTTCACGGACGCTGATGAACCCGGCGTGCGGGCCGCCGTAGAACAGCGGGACACCGAAGCGCTGCGCCGATCCGACCACGACATCGGCGCCGAGCGTGCCCGGCGCCTCCAGCAGGGTCAGGGCGAGCAGGTCGGCGGCGACGACGGCCAGGCCGCCCCGCTCGTGGACCGCGTCGATGACGGGCTTGATGTCGGCGATCCGCCCGGACGCGCCGGGGTACTGCACGAGCACACCGGACACCTCGCCCTCCGGCAGGCCGTCGGTGAGGTCGGCGACGAGGATCTCGATGCCGATGCCCTCGGCACGGGTGCGCACCACGTCGATGGTCTGCGGCAACGCGTCGGCGTCGATCACGAAGGGACCCGCGGCCTTCCGGTTCGCACGGAACGCCAGCGCAACGGCCTCGGCGGCCGCCGTACCTTCGTCCAGGAGGGAGGACCCGGACGTGGTCAGGCCGGTCAGGTCCGACACCATCGTCTGGAAGTTGATGAGGGCCTCGAGCCGGCCCTGGGAGATCTCCGGCTGGTATGGCGTGTAGGCGGTGTACCAGCTCGGGTCCTCCAGCACGTTGCGCCGGATCACCGCGGGGGTCACCGTCGCGTGGTACCCCAGGCCGATCATGGGTTCGCCGGGGACGTTGCTCGCTGCGAGGGCCCGGAGCTCGGCCGCCGCGGTCTCCTCGTCGACGGCGTCCGGCAGTGCCAGGGCGTCGGTGGAGCGGATCGACTTCGGCACGGCCGCGTCCATCAGCTCATCGATCGAGGCGAAGCCGAGTCGCTCGAGCATGGTGTGGACCTGCGGTGCGTCCGGTCCGATGTGGCGGTTGACGAAAGGGGTGCTCATGAGCAGGCGGGTCCTTGGGGATCGACAAAGAGAGATCGAATCCCTCCCCCTCTGTCACTGCACCGGTGCAGCTCCACAGTTGCCTGCTCTGCACGGTCCGGGCGCCTGAGAGGTTCCGGGGAGGAATTGCCCCTTCGGCGCAGGCCTACGTCTTTCGGGCGGCCTGACTCTCCCGTGCAGCATCAACAGCAAGAGCCACCCTACAGCGCAGGGTGGCTCTTGTTGGAAAGCTGTCCTAACTGACGATGCGCGCGGCGCGTCGCGCGGCGAGCTCGTCGCCCTCGCTCGCCTCGCCGGCCTCGGCATCGGCGTGCTCGCTCGGGAGCTGGGCGAGGGTGCCCTCGATCTCGCGCCAGACGCCGCCGATGGCGATGCCGAACACGCCCTGGCCACCCTGGAGCAGGTCGATGACCTCGTCGTTGCTGGTGCACTCGTAGACCGAGGCGCCGTCGCTCATCAAGGTGACCTGGGTCAGGTCGTCGGTGCCGCGCTCGCGCAGGTGGCTCACCGCGGTGCGGATCTGCTGCAGCGAGATACCGGCGTCGAGCAGGCGCTTGATGATCTTGAGGATCAGGATGTCGCGGAAGCTGTAGAGCCGCTGCGAGCCGGAACCCTTGGCGCCGCGAACGCTGGGCTCGATCAGCCCGGTGCGCGCCCAGTAGTCCAGCTGGCGGTAGGTGATGCCGGCGGCGTTGCACGCCGTCGGACCGCGGTACCCGAGGTCGCTCGGCACCGGAGAAACGTCGTCGGAGAAGAGCAGTCCTTGCTCCTCGGCTGCGGCGGCCGCCTCAGCTTCACGCTGTGCGGACTGCTGTGCCGTCTCCGGCTGCTGCTCGTTCACTGGTCCTCCACGGGATCCAACATTCATGCGTGTCATTCGACACTTCAAGGTACGGCGGCAGTCCGGGTCGGTCAAAGACGTCACTGGGCGTGTCGTGGAAAACCCTCAGCCTCAAGGTGAGGTTGAGGCTGAGACTTCGAAATCAACCCTCGTTGGGGCCGAGATCCTCGGCCTCGAAGTCGTCGGCGGAGACATGGTCGAGGAACTCGCGGAACCGTTCGACCTCGTCCTCCTCCTCCGCCGGCGCCGCGATGCCGGCTTCGGCGAGCACGGCGTCCTCGCAGTAGATCGTGGTGCCGGTGCGCAGGGCGAGGGCGATCGAGTCGGACGGACGCGCGCTGACCTCCACTCCGGAGGCGAAGACCAGCGTCGCGAAGAAGACGCCGTCCTTCACGTCGGTGATCCGCACCTGGTCCAGGTCGGAGCCCGTGGCCGTGATGATGTCGCGCATCAGGTCATGGGTCAGCGGCCGCGGAGGGGTCACCCCTTGCTGGGCGAAGGCGATCGCGGTCGCCTCGACAGCGCCGATCCAGATCGGCAGGTACCGCTCACCGCTGGACTCCCGGAGCAGGACGATGGGCTGGTTGGACGGCATCTCCACCCGGACTCCCAGGACCTCCACCTCGCGCATGACCCCAGCCTACTCAGGGTTCCCACGAAGTGGTGCAGGTACTAGATGCGGCGCAGTCCGGCCTTGACCAGAGTCGCGTGCAACCGCACCGACAGGGCGGCGAGTTCGCTGATCGCTTCCTCCGCACGGGCGTTGGCCCCGGCGTCACGTCCGCCGCGCACGGGCGCGACGACCTGCTGGATGAGCCCGACCTCGCGGTCGGCGGCGGTGCGGAAGGCACGCAGGTGGCGAGGCTCGATGCCGAAGTCGGCGAGCTCGCGAGCGGTCTGGGCGATCACGAGTGCGTCGGTGTCGTAGTGCCCGGTGGCGGACGGGGTGATCAGCGCGAAGTCCTCGAGCTGTCCGAGCAGCTGCTCGTCGATCTCTGCCACCTTGATGAGCTCCTTGCGCGAGAGTCGCAGCTTGTCGGTACGACGGAACGACTCGGGCGCGGGCAGGCCGTCGACCCCGATGGCCACCTTCGGCACCGTGGGCACGACCGGGTCGGGTGCGGGCGGCTCGAGGCCACGGTCCATGGCGTCGAGGTGCTCGCGGATCACGCGGCGGGGCAGGTAGTGGTCACGCTGCATCCGCAGGATGTAGCGCAACCGCTCCACGTCGGCATGGGAGAACTTGCGGTAGCCCGAGGCGGTGCGATCGGGCTTGATCAGCCCGTCGTCCTCGAGGCCCCGCAGCTTGGAGATGCTGATCAGCCCGCCGAAGTCGGGCTCAAGCATCTCCAGGACCTGCCCGATGTTGAGCAGGGGCTCCCGCTCGCCACGGGCGAAGGCCACGGCCATGCTCAGTGGCTCTCGTGTCCGGAGAAGAAGACCAGGCGGTACTTCCCGACCTGGACCTCGTCGCTGTCGGTGAGCTGCGTCTTCTCGATCCGGTCGCGGTTGACGTAGGTGCCGTTGAGACTTCCCGCGTCCTCGACCGTGAAGGTGCCACCGTCACGGCGGAACACCGCGTGACGACGGGAGACGGTGACGTCGTCGAGGAAGATCCCGCTCTCGGGGTGGCGCCCGGCGGTCACCTCGTCGGCATCCAGCAGGAACCGGCTCCCCGAGCCCGGGCCCTTCTGGACGACCAGCAGCGCGTGTCCGATCGGCAAGGCGTCGACCGCAGCCGCGTCCACGGGGCTGAGCGCGCGGTCAGAGGTCTCCACACGATCACCGGCGGAGGCGCCGGCACCGAACTGGATGGTGGCGGTCGCGTCGCTGACGGCGGGCGTCGACGCGTCCTGCTCGACCAGGCGGGTTCCGCACTGGGAGCAGAACCGCGCATCATCGGGGTTCTGCCGACCACAGGCGGTGCAGAACGGCATCAGAAGGCTCCTTGAAGGGTCCGGGTTGGTCGTTGACGAACGTACCCGATCAGGTGTCGAGCTGTGCCTCATATGCGGCCGCGTCGAGCAATCCGTCGACGTCGCCCTTGTCTGCGGGGACGACCTCGAACAGCCAGCCGGCGCCGTACGGATCGTTGTTGACCAGCTCGGGGGTGGCGTCCAGCGCCTCGTTGACGGCAACGATCTCGCCGGTGACCGGGGCGTAGACGTCGCTGACCGACTTGGTCGACTCGAGCTCGCCGCACGGGGTGCCCGCACTCACGGCGGCACCGAGCTCGGGGAGCGAGACGTAGACGATGTCGCCGAGAGCTTCCTGCGCGAAGTCGGTGATGCCGACCCGGACCGATCCGGCGACCTCCCCGGGCTCACGCAGCCACTCGTGCTCGACGGTGTACTTCAGCTCGGCGGGGTTCGTCATGGCCAGAAGATTACTGCCCCTGGTCAGGGGCGGCGTACCGAGGCCGGTCGCGTCGCGCGACAGCTTCGATGTCGATCGCCTTCAGCTCCCGTGCTTCGATCCGTGCGCCGTCCTCCTCGATCTGCTTCTTCGGCCCCAGCGCGAAGGTCAGCGCACCGCGGAGCACACCCGGCTCGCCGATGGCGTCGATGACGTACGGCGCCTCGACCTGCTCGCCGTCGATCGTGAAGCCGCCGTCGGACTCGGCGATGAAGGTCTGGGCCACGACCCGCACGGTGCCGTTGATCGCGATGGCCTCGGCACCGACCGTGCGCAGCTCCTGGATCGTGTCGAGAAGGGAGGACTGGGTCAGCCGGCCGTCGACCTCGGTGATCGTGACCCGGATGCCGGGGCCGGTCACGGGCACGAGCCCGGCCAGGATGTTCAGGTTGTCGACCGACTTCCGGGCCTGTTCGAGGGCGGCCTGCCGCTTGGTCGAGTCGTCGCGCAGGTCGGCGGCGACGTCCTCGAGCCGGTCGACCTCGGCCTCGGCGCGCTGGCGCGTGCCGGCC
>NZ_JBMCZA010000165.1:16245-24525 GCF_048654705.1 Nocardioides sp. CPCC 206348 | reverse complement strand
GCGGCGAACCCCAGCATCGCCAGCAACAGGCCGGCAACGACCTGCTTGCGGGACGGCCGCAGCAGCGCCTGCTTGAGGCGGTCGGTGGCCGTGCTCGCGGGGCTGCCGGGGGTCTCGTCAGGCATGGAACAGGTGCCTCCGGATGGCGGCAGCGTTGGTGAAGATCCGGATCCCGAGCACGACGATGACACCGGTCGAGAGCTGGCCGCCGACGCCGAGGCGGTCACCGAGGTAGACGATCCCGGCCGCGATCACGACGTTGCTGAGGAACGAGACGACGAACACCTTGTCGTCGAAGATCCCGTCCAGGTAGGCGCGCAGCGCGCCGAACACGGCGTCGAGCGCAGCGACCACCGCGATGGGCAGGTAGAACTCCAGCGATTGCGGGACATCGGGAGACAGCACGAATCCGAGAGTGACACCCACCAGCAGACCGAGAACGGCGATCACGGCGCCTCACCTCCTTCGATCTTGGGATTGCTCAGGACCGTCGCCGACCGTAGCTGCCGGGTCGACGCGGGCGCCGCCGGGAGGTGGAGGTCGTCCTCGTTGTCGGCCTCGTAGGGAAAGCCGTACCGGTCCTTCAGCGCGAGGAACTGCAGGCCCGGGGACGTGTCGATGAAGTTGGCCGACAGCGTGCGCTGGTCGCCGATGACCAGGATCGTGTACGGCGGCGCGATGCCGATGCCGTTGACCTCGACGGGCTCCCCGGAGTTGCGGATCCCGCTCATCGGGGAGAGGCGCTGGCCGTTGATGGAGATCGCCTCGGCGCCGGCGGCCCAGAACCCGTTGGCCAGCAGCGCGAGGTCGGTGTCGCGCACGACCGCGTCGTCCTCACCGGCATTGGGCGGGTTGTCCAGGGTGGCGCGGATGCCGTCGCCGGTGACCGGTTCGAAGCCCGTGAGCGCACCCATTGCCGTCGCGTCGGCCTGGGTGTCGCTGTAGCGCGAGCCCAGCGACCGGAGCGTCGCCTCGGCCGCGGTGTTGGCAGCGCGCTTGTCGGCGATCTCCGCCTGCAGGTCACCCACCACGGCGCGCCGCGACTCGATCCGCGAGATCAGGCTGGCCCGGCTTGCGTCGTCCACGTCCGCGTTCTGCGAGGTCTGTACGGCGGCGACCGTCACGAGCATCGCGAAGGCAGCCATCACGAGGACGACCGCCACGCGCGGTCCCGCCCCTTCGCGGGTGTCGACGCCTCGCCGCGACGCCGCCGCCTGGTAGTCGCGGTCCAGCGCCTCCAGCGTGATCAGGGTCAGCAGCGGGGTCCGGGTCCGGTCGATGGTGTCAGGCATGCGGGCCCGCCCCCCGTGGGCGACGCTCGGTCGTGGCGAGGAGCTTGCGCACCTGCCACGCGTAGAGGACGCCGGCCCACCAGTAGAGGCCGATCCCCCACAACGCCAGCGACCAGCCGAAGATCTGCGCGAGCGTGGCAGCGGTGCCCTCGCCGTCGCCGAGGAACAGCAGCGGGAAGGCGTAGAGAAGGTTGAAGGTGGCGGCCTTGCCCAGGAAGTGCACCGGCAGGGCGCTGTAGCCACGGGTCCGCAGCAGCGGCACGAGGCCCCACAGCAGCAGGTCGCGCAACGGCAGCGAAGCCGCGACCCACCACGGGATGACGTCGCGCAGCGCAAGCCCGATCACCACGGCCAGGATGTAGAACCGGTCAGCGACCGGGTCGAGCAGCCTGCCGAGCTCGGACTGCTGGTTGAGCTTGCGCGCCAGCCAGCCGTCGAGGAAGTCCGTGCCGCCGGCGACCATCAGGACCACGAGCGCCCAGACGTCGGCCTCGGGGCCGAGGACGAGCCACAGGAACAAGGGAACGCCGAGCAGCCGCGAGGCACTGATCACGTTGGGAACGGTCAGCACCTGACGGCCCGCGGCAGGTTCGTCGCGCGTCTCGGGTGCACCCACGAGCGCCACCCTAGTTGGCCGCCTGCTCGTCCGAGTGCGCCGCGTCGCGGATGACACCGACCAGTTCCTCGATGACGTCCTCGAGTGCGGCGACGCCGAGCGTCGTACCGTCCGCCTCGACCACGCGGGCCATGTGGGCGCCCCGGCGCTGCAGGACTTCGAGGGCGTCGTGCAGCGGCGTGTCCGGCGTGACCGTCGCGAAGGGACGGATCCAGCGATCGCCGACCGGCCGCATCCGGCGCTCCTCGTCGGGCTCGAGGACGTCCTTGATGTGCAGGTAGCCGATCAGCTCGCTGGGCCCGTCGGTGCCGTCCGACACCACCGGGAACCGGCTGAACCCAGTGGCGGCGCAGATCGCCTCGACGTCGGCTCCGGTCGACCCGCGCACGACGGTCGCCAGGGAGTCCTGGGGCAGGGTCACGGCGGCGATCGTCTTCTCGGTGAAGCCGAGCGCGCCGGACAGGCGGCCGTACTCGTCCTCGGCGAGCAGGCCCTCGCCGTGCGACTCCTCGACCAGTGCGGCGACCTCCTCGCGGGTGTAGGTGCTGCCGATCTCGTCCTTGGGCTCGATGTCGAGCAACCGCAGGATGCCGTTGGCGAACGCGTTGATGACGACGATGATCGGGCGCAGCACGAGCACGATCCCGTACATCGGCGGCCCGAGGATCAGGGCAGCACGGTCCGGGCCCGCGATCGCGAGGTTCTTGGGCACCATCTCGCCGAGGACGACGTGCAGGAACACCACGATCGTCATCGCGAGCACGAAGGCGACCGGGTGCAGCCAGGCGTCGGGCACGTGGAGCTCGTGGAAGACCGGCTCGATGAGGTGCGCCAGCGCCGGCTCCCCCACGGCACCGAGGCCCAGGGAGCAGATGGTGATGCCCAGCTGGGCGCCCGCCATCATCTGCGACACCCGCTCCATCGCGGCCAGGGTGATCTTCGCCATCCGGGAACCGGCCTGGGCCCGGGGCTCGATCTGGCTGCGTCGTGCGGAGATCAGGGCGAACTCGGCGCCCACGAAGAACGCGTTCGCGGCGAGCAGGAAGACCGCGAGCAGGAGGGCGGCGACGTCATTCATCGACGACCTCCACACGCATCGAGATCCGGTCGATCCGCAGGCCGTCCATGTGGTCGACGGTCAGCACGGCACGGCGGGCCGGCTCGTCGTCGTCCTCACCCTCGGGCTCCAGCGGCACGACGGCCCGGTCACCCGAGGACGGGATCCGGCCCAGCACCTGCAGGACCAGTCCGGCCACCGTGTCGTAGTCCTCACCCTCCGGCAGTGCGACACCGGTGAGGTCCTCGACCTCGTCGGGGCGCAGCAGGCCGGACAGCGACCAGGTGCCGTCGCGGCGCAGGCGGCCGCGGCTGCCGAGGCGGTCGTGCTCATCGGCGATGTCACCGACGATCTCCTCGATCACGTCCTCCAGCGTCACGATGCCGGCGTGGTCGCCGTACTCGTCGAGGACGATGGCCATCTGGAAGCCGTCGGCGCGCAACAGGGCCATCAGCGGATCCAGGCGCAGGGAGTCGGGCACGACGATCGGCCGGACCATCAGGTGCTTGACCTTCGTCGTCGCGCGTTCGTGCAGGGGCAGCGCAACGGCGTTCTTGACGTGCACGGTGCCGACGACGGCATCGGACTCGTCGAGCACCGGGAACCGGGAGTTGCCGGACTCGCGGGCCAGCGCGATGACGGCACTGGCGCGGTCATTGGCCTCCAGGGAACGGGTCCGCACGCGGGGCGTCATGATCTCCCCTGCCGTACGGGTGCCGAACTCGACCGACCGCTCCATCAGCTCGGCGGTGTCGGCGTCGAGCGTGCCCTCGTCGGCACTGCGCTGGATCAGCGAGGCCAGCTCGGTGGAGCTGCGCGCCGAGCGCAGCTCCTCCTGTGGTTCGACGCCGAGCCGGCGCACGACGGCGTTGGCGCTGCCATTGAGCAGCCTGATCGGACCGGAGGCCGCAGCGGTGAAGGCCCGCATGGGGCGCTGGGTGAGGCGGGCGGTGGTCATCGGCAGCGCGATCGCGAGGTTCTTCGGGACCAGCTCGCCGATGAGCATGGTGAAGAAGGTGCTGAGCACCAGCGCCGTGGCCACGGCAACCGGACTGACGGCACCCTCGGACATGCCGGCGCTCCGCAGCGGTCCCCGCAGCAGTTCGGCAACGGCCGGCTCCGCAAGGAAACCGATCGCGAGATTCGTGATCGTGATCCCGACCTGGGCGCCGGACAACTGGGTCGACAACGAACGCAGTGCCTTCTGCACGCCGATCGCCGAATGGTCGCCTTCGTCAGCGGCACGGTCGACCTGGCCGCGGTCGACCGTCACGAACGCGAACTCGGCGGCGACGAAAAGGCCGCACGCCACGATGAGGAGGATGGCAAGTCCCAGCAACAGCCAGGCGGTCATCAGGGTCCTTCACAGGGCGGGGCGGGAGACCTCCACCTTAGCGGTCGGGGTGATCCAGCCGACGCCCGGCTCGAGCCGCCTGATGACGCGGGCCGGGACACCACCCACGACGGTGTGGTCCTCCACCGTGCCGCGGACGACCGATCCGGCCGCCACCACGCAGTTCCGCCCGATCGTCGCGCCGGGCAGGATGATCGCGCCGTGCCCGATCCAGGACCCGGAACCGATGCTGACCGGCTGGTGGGCACCGAACTGCTGGCCCACCGGGACCTCGGGGTCCTGGTAGCCGTGGCTGGCGTCGGAGATGAAGACGTCCTGCCCGAACCAGACGTCGTCGCCGATCGTGATCGACTCGTGGGCCGTGATGCAGATCCGGGCGCCGAGGACGGACCGGTCACCGATCACCAGGGCGCGCGGGGGCAGCACGCTCTGGGTCGGTCCGTAGCCGACCGACAGGGTGGCGAAGCGGCCGATCAGGGTGTCCTCGCCGATGTGGATCGCGCTGGCGCCGTACAACGTCGCGATGGGGAAGCCCAGGCAGCTTCCGCGGCCGAAATGCCCGAACCCGTCGGCCAGATCGGTGCCCGGCGCCACGTCGCCGACCTGCTCCACCCACCGCCAGACAGCGTGGACGGAACGGTTCAGGAAGCGGCGCGAAGGCAACCGGACGAGAGGCACCGGGCGAGGTTACCCAAACGCAACACTGGAGAGGTGTCGCCGGTTCGTTCCTGCACGGTTTCGAGCCGTAACATCGGCTGGTGCAGCAACCCCACGTCATCGCCTATTTCGCCGACGACCCGACCCGGGTCTACCAGCTCCTGCAGTGGATTCCCGTCCTGGAGCGGCTCGATGCAACCCATCCGGTCGGCATCCTGACCCGGAACGCGGAGACCCAGGCGATCGTGGAACAGCGGACCTCGCTGCCGGTGTACTTCGCGCCGGGCTTTGCCGACCTCGCCCAGCTGTACGACGACCTCGACGCCAAGGTCGTCGTGTACTGCAACAACTCGATGTGGAACTTCAACTCGCTGCTCGACGGCCGGATGCTGCACGTGCACATCAACCACGGCGAGAGCGACAAGCACTCGATGGTCTCCAACAACGCCAAGGCGTACGACCGCGTGTTCGTCGCCGGCGAGGCTGCCGTGCAGCGGCACCGCGCGGCGCTGATGGAGCTCGACGAGACCCGCCTGATCCGGATCGGTCGCCCGCAGCTCGACCTGCGCCCCGCTCCCCTGCTCCCCCGCAGCGAGCGCCGCACCGTCCTCTACGCCCCCACGTGGGAAGGCGACGCGGAGTACAACGACTACACGTCGGTCGACGTCTTCGGTGCCGAGATCGTCGCCTCGGTGCTGGCTGTCGACGACGTGCGCCTCGTCTACAAGCCCCACCCGAAGATCACCTCGAGCCTGACCCCGGCCATCCGCGAGGGACACCAGGCCATCCTCGACCTGATCGAGCGGGCTGCCGAGAGCGACCCGGAGGCCGGGCACGCCGCCATCTGGCAGGGCGACATCCTGGCTGTCTTCCCGGGCTGCGACGCGATGATCACGGACGTGTCCTCGGTCGGCCTCGACTGGCTGTACCTGCAGACCGACAAGCCGATCATGATCACCGACCGCCACCACGACGCCGAGCGGTTGCGCCAGGAAGTGCCGGTCAGCCGGTGCGCCGACGTCCTCGACGTCGACAACCTGGCCGGGCTGACCGACCTGCTCGCCGACCGGCTCGACCACGACGAGCACCGGATCGCGCGAGCCGCGATGCGGCACCACTACTTCGACGACAACGGTGTCGGCGACAGCACGGTTCGGTTCGTCGAGGCGATCACCGAGCTCGTCGACCTGCGCGACCAGCACCAGGGATCGGCGGTTGTCGGCGCCGCCTGACAACCTTCCCCCATGCCTGACACCCGGGACGTCTACGCCGCGGAAGACCTCTTCGCGAGCTGGCTCGATGAAGCCAGCCGCCGTCCGGGCGAGCCCTTGCGGATCCGGGTCGGCACCGCGCTGAAGGACTTCGAGCCGGAGACCGAGCCCCGGTTCACCGACCCCGGACACGTGCAGGAGTTCGTCGACCGCGTGCTGGCGCACCTGCGTGCCGCCGAGAGCAGGTACGACGACGGGTCGGGCCTCGACCTCGCCGCAGTGCCGATCGTGGTCCGTGCGCGGCGCGGCCACCGGCAGGCCCACTACGAACGCGATGAGCTGCCGCTGCGCGGAGTGATGGCCATTCCCCCGCGCGAGGTCGGCGGCGCGTGGTCGCTGCGGGCGGCCGTCGTACTTCATGAGGTGGCGCACCACCTGCGCGGCGGCGCCGGCCACGACCGGGACTTCCGTACGACGTACCTGCGCCTGCTCGAGGACATCGGGATGCCGGTCCTCGCCGACCTGCTCCACACGGCCTACCGGCTCAACGGGCTGGACACCGGCGTCGACGACGAGGACCGCACGTTGTTGCGGATCGGTCGACTGCTGCGCCAGGCCGAGCGCACGTCCAACACCGCCGAACGCGACGCGTTCTTCGGCAAGGCGCAGGCGCTGGCCACTCGCCACCAGATCGCCCTCGCGGTGGCCCGTGCGACCGCGAGCGTCGAGGAGCATCGCGAGGATCCCGCGTGGGAGACCGTGCTCATCGGAGAGAGCGGCAAGCGCTCGCTCGCGCGCTACGTCCGGCTGATGCTGGAGATCGCCCAGGCCAACGACGTGCGGGTCGCGATCTACACCAGCAACACCCGGGTAACCCTCTACGGCTTCCCCTCCGACATCTCGATCGTGAAGGCGCTCTACGCCTCCCTCGTCACCCAGATGGTCAGCGACGGCGATGCGCACCTGCGCTCCGGTGCCCACAAGGCCGACACCCGCGAGGTCTGGAACGCCAGGCGCCGACGCTGGGAGCTCCAGCCCGTGCACGGATCGACCGCTCGCGCCGCCTTCTACGAGGCCTGGGCCGACCACGTCGGCGAACGCCTCAAGGCCGCGCGCGACCTGGCCCGAGCTGCTGCGATCAAGGCCGACGTCGCTGCCCCCGCCGCGTCCACCTCCACCGAGCTCGCGCTGCGCGCCAAGGAGGTCGAGGTGGTCGACTACTTCAAGCTGATGCGCCGCGACCACGGCATCCGCGGCACGTGGAAGGGCACGGCCTCCGCGGTGCACGCCGCACCGGGCTCTCGCGACGCCGGCATCAAGGCGGCGGCGAGAGCCCGGCTCGGAACCGAACGGGCGCTCGAGTCTCAGCTGTAGTCGTTCTCGACCAGGCTGTGGTTCTGGACGTACTTGACTCCGCTGACCCAGTACTCGGTGTTGAGCGTCGTGGTGAGCTGGACCCAGTCCACAACGCCCGTCTCGTCGTCAGCCGTGAGGGTGATCCCGCTCGTCCGGGCAATGATCTGGCTGGCGCTGGTGCTGCAGGTTGCCGTCTTGGCGACCGTCAGGGTGAGGGTGTCGTACGTCGCGCTGTACGAGTAGCTCACCCCCGCGGAGCTCTTGGACACCGAGCCACTGAGGGTCCAGGAGGTCGAGCTCTCGATCCCGCTCATGTGTGCCTTGACGGTCTGCTTGACGCAGAACTTGGTGTAGGTCCCGTTCTTGAAGACCCAGCTCTCGAACGGGTAGGAGTCGCTCGGGTAGCCGATGAGCGCCCTCCGGTTCTCGTCGTTGTTGAAGGTGTCGTCGTCGGTGCAGAAGCGCACCTTGCCCGAGTGGTAGATCCACGCGTTGTGGGAGCCGGCGCCCTGCCAGGGGTCGTCCTTCTCCAGGTATCCGTCCGACTGCTTGAACCACCCTTCGCCGCAGCCGTCGGCCGCGTACGCCGCCTGCGCCGGCACGAGGAGTGTTGCCAGGATCATCGCCGCAGCGATGCCGATCTGCTTCGCCTTTCGAACCACGAGACATCCCTTCCTAAGGCTCCCCGAGATGGGAGTTCCCGGAAGTTAGCAGCGCCGCGTCGGCCGCCACCATGA
>NZ_JBMCZA010000165.1:15286-16194 GCF_048654705.1 Nocardioides sp. CPCC 206348 | reverse complement strand
GTGGCGCACCATCGGCTTCGCCTAGGTTCACCGGGTGAGCCTCGCCGACGCTGTCCCCGCGCCCCCGCCCGCCGAGAAGAAGCCGCGCCGCCGCGCCGCCGCAGTCGCAGGCGTCGTCGGGGTCGGCTCCGTCATCGGCGTCGGCGCGTGGGCACTGCAGGTCTGGGCCGCCCAGGGACCGCAGCCCGCCGAAGCATTGCCGTCGAACACCCTCGCCTACATCGCGGTGGACCTGGACCCACCGGGCGGCCAGAAGGTCGCGGCCTTCAACGCGCTGCGCAAGTTCCCCGCACTGAAGGAGGAACTCGACCTCGACGGCCAGGACGACCTGCGGCGGTCGATCGTCGACGAGGCCACCACCGGGAGTGGCTGCGACGTCGATTTCGACGACGTCGAGAAGTGGGCCGGCGAGCGGGCCGCGCTGGCCGTCGTACCCCTCGACGAACCGGAGGTGGTGGCCGTCGTACAGATCGGTGACGCCGGGAAGGCCGAGGCCGGCCTGAAGGAGATCGCCGGTAGCTGCGACGAGTTCGGCTTCACCGTCTCCGACGGCTGGGCCGTCCTGGCCCGCAACAACGACGTCGCACGCGAGGTCAGGACAGGTGCGGCGCGGTCGACGCTGGCCGACGACGAGGACTACAACGAGCTCGTCGACGCCGCCGGCGAGGCCGGCGTGGTGACCGTGTTCGCAGCCCCGGAAGCAGGACCGGCGCTGCTCGAGGCCTCGGACGAGGACTCCTTCATCGCGTTCTACCTCGTCGCGTCGCCGCTGGGCTACGCCGATCCGGTCAGCGGCCTGATCAGCTACGTGAACGTCCTGCAGTTCGAGCACTCCCTGTCCATTGCGGAATCCGACGAGGGCTCCGAAGCAGGTTCCGACGAAGGCTTCAACGAAGGCTTCGACGAGC
>NZ_JBMCZA010000165.1:14800-15276 GCF_048654705.1 Nocardioides sp. CPCC 206348 | reverse complement strand
CGTCGCCGCTCGGCTACGCCGATCCGGTCAGCGGCCTGTTGACCTACGTCAGCATCCTGCAGTTCGAGCACTCCTTCGGCGTGGCGATCGCCGACGACGGTTCTGACGAAGGGTCCGACGAAGGTTTTCCCGAGGGCTTCCCCGAGCCGACACCCGAGGAGGAGGCGCTCTTCGAGCGCATGGAGCACTACGACGAGCTGACCCCTGCCGAGCAGAAGAAGCTCGACGACGAGATGGAAGCGTTCCTCAGTTCGCGGGTCCCCGAGCCCTCCCCGGAGGAGAAGGCGTTCAACGAGCGCATGGAGCACTACGACGAGCTCTCCCCCGCCGAGCAGGAGAAGCTCGACGACGAGATGGAAGCCTTCTTCGAGGAGAAGTACGGGGAGGGGGTCAACTTCGGAGGTCCCGAGCTGCCGGACGACGTGCGAAAGGCGCTCCGCGACTTCTCCGGTCTGGGCGGCGTGCTGCGCTTCGAC
>NZ_JBMCZA010000165.1:14426-14781 GCF_048654705.1 Nocardioides sp. CPCC 206348 | reverse complement strand
CCCCGCCGAGCAGAAGAAGCTCGACGACGAGATGGAAGCCTTCTATGAGGAGAAGTACGGGGACGAGATCAATTTCGACGGCCCCGAGCTGACGGACGACGTGAGGAAGGCGCTCCGCGACTTCTCCGGACTGGGCGGCGTGCTGCGCTTCGATGACGGCTCACTCGAGCTCGAGGCGGTCGGCGACCCGCTGCTCGGTGGCTACCAGGGCCGGTACGACGGCACCGATGCACAGCGGGTGATCAGCCGTCTCCCGGCGGACACTGCCGTGGCCTTCGGCGGCGGGTTCGCCGACGGCTGGGCCGAGGACACCGTCGCGAGCTCGGGTGGCTACTTCCGGATGGGCGGGACCGAA
>NZ_JBMCZA010000165.1:13915-14416 GCF_048654705.1 Nocardioides sp. CPCC 206348 | reverse complement strand
GCACAGCGGGTGATCAGCCGTCTCCCGGCGGACACTGCGGTGGCCTTCGGCGGCGGGTTCGCTGACGGTTGGGCCGAGGACACCGTCACGGGCTCAGGCGGCTACTTCGGGATGGGCGGGACCGAGGCGGACCTGCTGGCCGGCTTCAAGAAGTCCACGGGTCTCACCCCGAAGGACCTGGAAGCCCTCGGCGGCGACACGATCGTCTTCGCCGCGAAGGACGGCTTCGGCAAGGCACTCGACTCGGAGAAGACGGAGACCTTCCCCATCGCCGCCCGTGTCACCGGGGACCCGGCCGCCATCGAAGCCGCACTCGGCAAGCTGCGCGCCACGCTGGAGCCCGACGGGGACGAGTTCCTCGCGTCGCTGCGCACCGACGACGGCGTCGTGATCGGTCCCAGCACCGGCTACCTCGAAGAACTGGTCGACCCGAAGGAGACCCTCGGCGACTCGGACCGGTTCACGAACGTCGTGCCGGACGCCGACGAGGCCCTGACCATC
>NZ_JBMCZA010000165.1:1571-13877 GCF_048654705.1 Nocardioides sp. CPCC 206348 | reverse complement strand
CTCACGGTGACCCAGGACGGCGACCAGCACCGTTTCCGGATGCGGGTCTCCCTCGACTGACGGCTCGACTGACGGCTCGACTGAGGGCTGGACTGGGGGCTGGACTGACGATCAGGCGCGCGGGCGCCGGTTCGCGCGACCGGTTGCCCGGGCGACCAGTTCCTCACCGTGGGTGACCCGGATGACGAACAGGTCCTCCTTGGTCAGTCGCTCGGCCAGTTCGGCACGGGCGACCAGGGTGTCGCCCGGTCGGGCCGGTCGCAGGTAGTCGATCTGGACCGCGCTGACGACACCCGAGTGTTCGTCGTCGTTCGCCGCAGCCGCCAGTGCGATGCCGGCCAGCGAGAACAGGAACGACCCGTGCGCCGTACCGTGCGGGTTGAGGTAGTCCTCCGACACGACGACCGTGGCCTCGGCACGGCCACCGCCGTGGCCGATCACGTCGACCCCGAGGAAGGCCGCGTAGGCATCGATCCGTGGCGCGCTCATCGGGGCGCATCCACGAAGATGTCGTACTCGAGGTCGCCCGTGCCGCCGTACGCAGCGAAGTCGGAGACGCCCGCTGCGCGCAGGACGTCGACGTCGAGCAGGGTCTGCCCGGTGTACTCCCGCGACGGGTGAGTGAGCACCTCGATGGCCGCGTCCGCGACGATCTGCGGCGAGCGCGCCTTCTCGATCGCGGCGTCGCCCCCGAGCAGGTTCTGTACGGCGGCCGTGGCGATCAGTGTCTCGGGCCACAGGCAGTTGGCGGCGATCCCGTCGTCGGCGTACTCCGCGGCCCAGCCGAGGGTCAGCAAGGACATGCCGTACTTGGCGAGCATGTAGGCCGGGTGCTTGCCGAGCCAGGCAGGGTTCATGTTCAGGGGCGGCGAGAGCGACAGGATGTGCGGGTTGGTGCCGGCGCGCAGGTGCGGCAGGCAGGCCCGGGTGAGCAGGTAGGTGCCGCGCAGCTGGATCTGCGTCATCAGGTCGAAGCGCTTGACGGGCAGGGTCTCGGTGCTGTCCAGCGCGATGGCCGAGGCGTTGTTCAGGCAGATATCGATCCCGCCGAACCGCTCGACGGCGGCGGCAACAGCGGCTTCCACCGACGCCTCGTCACGGACGTCCCCCACGACCGCGAGCGCCTGTCCCCCGGCTTCCTCGATCTCGGCGGCCGCGGTGTGCACGGTGCCGGGCAGGCGCGGGTCCGGGACGTCGGTCTTGGCCAGCAGCACGACGTTGGCGCCCTCACGTGCGGCTGCCAGGCCGATGGCCAGGCCGATGCCACGGCTTCCACCGGACATCATCAGGGTTCGTCCGGCAAGCCGCTGACCGGTGCTGTTCTCGCTCATGGCCCCACCGTTACACACCAGTGACATCCGAGCCAAGAGTGTTAGACGTAGGTCACAACGGATTCCCGTCAGCCGTCGCACACTTGTAAGGTCGACTCACGATGCCTGCCCTCAAGCCCGTCTCCACCCGCTCGGCCCTGCTCACGCTGCTGCTCGGCGCGGAGGTGCCCGCCCTGACGACCCGCGAGCTGATCGCGGCCGCGTCCGTGGTCGGATTCGCCGAGCCGACCGTGCGCGTGGCGCTGTCACGGATGACCGCTGCAGGCGACGTCAACCGCGATGACGACGGTCGCTACCGGCTCTCCGAGCGACTGGCCGAGCGCCAGCGACGACAGGAGCGGGCCACCCACCCCCGCCGGCAGGACTGGGACGGCACCTGGCACCTCGTCGCGATCACCACTGTCGGCCGTACCGCGACCGATCGTGCGGACCTGCGCACTCGCCTCACCGACCTGCGCCTCGGCGAGCTCCGCGAGGGCGTGTGGACGCGTCCGACCAACCTGGAGCTCGACTGGACCGACGGGGTCACCAGCGTCTGCGACAGGTTCGTGGGCTCGACCGTGGCCGACCCCGCAGCACTGGCCTCGCGCCTGTGGGACCTCGAGGACTGGAGCGCGACCGCGCGCGACCTCCTCGATGCGACCAACACGACGGACCCCGTCCTCCGGTTCACCGCGTGCGCCACCGCCGGCCGGCACTTGTTGACCGACCCCGTCCTGCCGGCACCGCTGTTGCCGAGCGACTGGCCCGGGGACGAGCTGCGCGCCTCGCACGTCGCCTACAAGAAGTGGGTCGTCGAGATGCGCCAGAGCCTGGTCACCGACGCCTGATCTCTCTCAGGTGTCAGCCCGGGGCGTCAGCCCGGGATGTCGACCGTCTCGACGGTGAAGCCGTCCCAGTACGTCACGCGATCGGCAGCGAACGCAAGGGAACCCGAGTCGTCGCCAGCAACGGGGTTCACCTGTCCTCGCAGCACGATGCCGCGCTGTTCCGTCGGGCGAAGGTGCACGGGTTCGTCGAAGGTCATGCATCCCTCCGCCCCGGCACCCGCGACCAGGTGCGCAGCGGCCGCCGAGAGGCGGATGACCGATTGTTCGTGGTCCCAGCCAGCGGGGATCGCGACGGGGCCGTCGGGCGTCGTGAGCCCCAGGATGCCCGTGCGCTGCGTCGTCAGCTCGGCCAGGCCGTCGGGGGCGACCGCGGCAAACCGCGGGTCGGCGTCCTGGACGGCAGTCGCATCGTCGAGGTCACGCACGATCGTCGCACTGTCGGGCTGCAGCCGGACGAGCACGAAGTCCTGCGGCATGCCGCGAGTGGGGTGCACGATCGCGTCCCGGACGAAGCCTCCGACCTGCCTCGGGTTGCGACACGCCCAGGACAGGACGGCCGGCGGTACGGCGACCAGGCCGAGCGGCCGAGCGAGCACCGCCTTCACGTCCCGCACCGAGAGCATCGTGGCCTCGCCGGTGAAGGCGACCGCGGTGTTCCCGCTCCGGACGGTCCAGCCGGCTCGGGGGCGCTTGCGCCACACCCTGGCCTTGAGGGCGTGATGGTTGGTGAGGACCCAGATCGCTCCGCCCGCGGCGCCGTAGAGCACCGGCGTCACCAGCGGGCCACGGGCCGTGCCGATGGCGACGTACGCGAGCTTGCCGTCCGCCAGGATGCGCCCGATCTCGCGAGCCTCGGCGGCTGCGTCCGCTCCAGGGTCAGCGGCGTCGCCGGACCCGGCCTGCCCGTCGAGCAGGTCCGGGTCAGCAGCGTGCACAGTGGAAGTCATGGTCCCGTTGTACAGGCGGACGAGCGCCCGCTGGCCGTGGTGTGACGGCACGCACCAGTGATGTCGATCTCCCGGGCTGCGGTGGACTTCAGGCCACGATGCCCGCGACCAGCTCGACCTGGCGCGGGTCATCGCCCGTCGGGATCAGGTTCACCTCGTCGGCACCGATCGCAGCGAAACGGGCCAGCAGCTCCCGCAGCTCCGCCAGCGTGCCTGCGAATCCCGCTGTCGGCGCCAGTGCGTCCACCAACGCCGGCGGCAGCCAGTTCATGTAGTGCCGCAGGTGCCGATGGATCTGGCCACGCGGATCCTCCGACGTCTCGGCGAGGGCGAACCAGAAGGAGGTCGTGAGGCGGGGTGCCGGTCGACCCGCGGCGGCCCAGGCGTCCCGCGCGACATCGAACAGCGCCGCCGTACCAGCGACGTCGGTGCCGTCCAGGGCCATCCCGGCGAGACCGTCGGCCCAACCGGCCGCATGACGCAGGGTCCTGGGACCGTGGGTGCCGACCAGCAATTCGGGGCCGCCGACACGGTGCGGGACAGGGCCGACCGGGCGGGTGGCGCCGGTGAGGTTCTCCCCGCCCCAGACCCGCCGGAGGACGGACGCCCGCCCAGCCATGTCCGCCATCGTCCGGTCCGCCAGGTCCGCGCCGACCGCGGCGTAGTCCTCGTCGCGGCCGCCGACGCCGAGACCGACCGAGAGCCTGCCGTGCGACAGGCGGTCCCCGGTGGCCAGCGCCTTGGCCAGCATGACCGGGTCATGCAGCTGGGGTACGACGACCGTGGTCGTGATGCGTACCCGGCGCGTCCACGCCGCCACCGCTCCGAGCAGGGTGAGCGCGTCGGGGTTGTCGAAGGCGATCCGCTCCCCGAAGCACAGCGAGCTGAACGGCCCGGCGTCGATCAGCCCGGCCCACTCCTGCAGGCAGTCGGGCCCGATGTCGGGCTCCATCACGGGCAACGTCATGCCAACGCCCATCCCGTTCACCGAAGCGGTCACCGCAGTCACCAGACGACGCCGCGGTCCACCACGAGGTTGGCGCCGGTCACCGAGCGGGCGACGTCCGAAGCGAGGTAGAGCAGCGCCTCGGCGACGTCCTCGGGCGGCATGAACCCGGGGATGACCGACTGGCTCTTCGCGATCAGGTCCCAGTTGACCTCGGCGGGCAGGCCCGCGGCCGCGGCCTGGATCATCGGGGTCTCGATGCCGCCCGGTGACACGCAGTTGACCCGGACCCCGCGCGTGCCGAGCTCGACGGCGAGAGCGCGCATGCCCAGCAGGAGCGCGGCCTTCGACGCGCAGTACTGCGCGTTGTACGGCTGGCCCATCACCGCCGAGATCGACGCCACCGACACCACGTTGCCCTTGCTCTCGACCAGCGCCTCGGCGAAGGCCTGGGTGAGCAGGAGCGGCGCGAGGGCGTTGACGTCGAAGTGCTTGCGCAGGCCCGCCGGCGTCAGCTTCCCGAGCTCCGCGAACTGCTGGATGCCGGCGACGTTGCACAGGACGTCGAGTCCGCCGAGCTCGGCCAGCGCGCTGTCGACGAACGCGTCCCGTGCGGCATCGTCGGTGAGGTCGCACCCGACCACTCCCTCGGCCGCGGCGACGTCGGTGGCCACGACACGTGCGCCCTCGGCCCGGAACAACTCGGCAACAACACGACCGAGGCCGCCAGCGGCACCGGTCACGATGACTCGACGATCAGGAAAGCGCATGGCCACACCCTAGAACGTGTTCTAGTTCTTGTCGCCTGCTGCTCAAATATGAGTTGTTCACTGTAGTTTGAGCGGGTGAGTACGAGCGCCGACGCCGGCCAACCCGCCTCCTGCTGCGCCCCGTCGACCGCGACCGACCGCGGCGCGGTGCCGACCCAGGTGGTTGCCCTCGGGATCCGGACCACACGAGGACAGGCGAGGATCCCCGCCGGCACCTTCTGGATGGGCGACAGTCACGGGGACGGCTACGCCGCGGACGGCGAGCTCCCCGTGCACCAGGTTCGGCTGTCGACGTACTTCATCGACACGAAGGCGGTGACGAACGCACAGTTCGCCTCCTTCGCGAAGGCGACGGGGTACGTCACCGATGCCGAGCGCGACGGTGTGTCCGCGGTCTTCCACCTCGCGGTCGACGCTGCCCCGGCCGACATCCTCCAGGGCGCCTCCGGGGTGCCGTGGTGGCTGGCGGTGCGCGGCGCGGACTGGCGCCATCCGGGCGGACCGCGATCGAGCATCGGCGACCTGCAGAACCACCCGGTCGTCCACGTGTCCTGGCGCGACGCGCAGGCGTACTGCCAGTGGGCGGGCAAGCGCCTGCCCACCGAGGCCGAGTGGGAGTACGCCGCCCGTGGCGGCCTGGACCGCGCGCGCTACCCGTGGGGCGACGAGCTCACCCACGGCGGCCGGTGGCGCTGCAACATCTGGCAGGGCGAGTTCCCGCGGCACAACACGCTCGACGACGGCTTCCTCACGACCGCCCCGGCGACGGCCTTCCAGCCGAACGGCCACGGCCTGCACAACATGGTGGGGAACGTGTGGGAGTGGTGCGAGGACACCTTCCGTCCGACCGAGTACGCCGACCGGGCCGGCGACGAACCCGTCGTCGACCCCGTCGCGGCAGAGCCGCCCCACACCCCCGACGCCCAGGTGCGTCGCGTGATGCGGGGCGGCTCGTACCTCTGCCACGACAGCTACTGCAACCGCTATCGCGTCGCCGCCCGCTCGTCCAACACGGCCGAGTCGTCGTCGGGGAACATCGGCTTCCGGTGCGCCAACGACGGGACCTGACTCACGGCCTCAGGCGGCAGCACTCACACGACCGACACACCGTTCGCGGTATCGGTCGGACCCCTCACGCTCACCGATCGCGTCATGACGGCGAACGGTGTGTCGATCGTGAGCTCACGCTCCGGATCGGAATCGCGAACTGCCCCTGATCTGCGTTTCCGCAGGTCAGAGGCAGTTTTAACGTCGGGCTGACAGGATTTGAACCTGCGACCCCCTGACCCCCAGGAATCTGCCCGTCGTAACAACTGGTTGTCTCCAGTGCCGCCTAGGCTCGCGTGGTCTTGGCAACGACGCACGACGCGGCACGTCGTGACGGTTGGTGCTGGTCCGTGTCGTGCTGTCTGTGCCCACACCTGCACCCACATTGGCCCGCGTCCGGCGATGACCAAGAGGTGGTCGGCATTCTCGGCTTGGACCTGCACATGTCGGAGGTGGCGACTACGGTCATCGAACCGAGCGAGGAGGTTAGGGTGGAAGAAGTCGGCAACATCGCGACATGGGCTGGCGTCACGGCTACCTCGCTGACGGCGTTGGCCGCAATCGTCCGATTGGTGGGACCGAATCGCTTGCGAGCCAACCTGAAGCGTGATGCCGAACTTCACGCTCTGCTGCCTGCCGGCGAAGCGAAATCCAGCCTGGAGAGGGCACTCGCACATCAAGCCCAGACACTCCACGATCGCGTGGTTATCGGTCGACAGTTGTCCCAGCGCCAGCGAAGCGTCGGCTACTCAGTAGTCATCATGGCCCTGTCCTTGTTCGTGCTTTTGATGTCCGCGGGATACCGCGACATGTCGGGTGCAGTGGGTTCGACCTGGCGAGTCATCAGCTTCCTCGCGATCGTGAGCATCGTTCTCCTCATCGGTGGCCTGTCCCTGTCGGCGATGCTGTCGGTTACTGAATGGCTGGACCGCAAGACTGTGCCGGAGCCGCCTGCCGAGGTGGTGATCGGGCCGGTTGGGCAACGGGTCGTGCGGGTCTTGCGCTGGGTGTTGCGGCCATGGCTGGACCGCATTTCAGAACGGCGTGCAGCTGAACACGAGAAGGCACGTCGCGATGTTGACGGCTCCGGCATGAAGACCGGCACAGGGTCCTGAAAATCAGGTCCACCCGCATCACCGACGAAATCCGAGATCCAGATCAACGATGTCGGACAAGCTCGGCGTCACCTGGCCATCACACCTCGGTTCCGATGACGCAGATCCTGAGACACCACGGCTCACTGGGATCGATACTCCCTCTACGTGCTGACCCCACATCGTGCGCGTACGACGCCCCCGTCTGCTTCAGCAGGCGGGGGCACTCGTTCGTTGTCACAGGCCCTGTGAATGACCGCCGACGCCACCAGCCCAGGTCAGCCACGATGGGCTCATGGACGACTGATGCGACCTCGACGACGCCCACCTGCTGATCTTCGGCCACCACCCCCACCTGGTGATCGATTGGACGTCGACGCCAGTCAAAGCGGAACCCGTAGTTGCGCGGGCTACAGGTGCTTCTGAGCGCCCATCATCAGCACGAACGGCGGCATCAACGGGTCGGCGAACTTGTACCGGAACCGACGAGTGGTTCCGCGCTTGAGCAAGATTCCCCCTCGCGGCGGCGTCAGGGACGAGAAGTCGTTCATGTGGTGCGCGAATGCCGGGATCTCGTAGTCCCGACCGGTGATCTCACGAAGCTGCTCGCGAACATCAACCGCCCCGAACGTGCCCAATGCATCGCGCTTGGCCCTGGCGCAAGCCAGCAGGACCTCCTCGTAGAGAGTGGCGCGGTTACTCGTGGTGGCGTTGTGGTACTTCTGCCGTGTCGAGTGAACAGCGTCCTCGAGCGCTCCCTCGACGGCAGCCTCGAAGTCCTGAGCGGTCACATTGACCCGGCCGTCCATCACTGCAGCCAAGGCACCCTTGGACGCCAGGAGGTGGGTGTAGTGCGGAAGGCCCAACGACATCGCCGTCACTTGGGCCGTGAAGCCCGGCTCAACCGTCATGCCGCATGCAAGCATTCCGCGGTCGACGATCTCTCCCAACTCGTCATTACCCATTGTCGGCATCTGGATCTGCGTGAGCGACCGGTGCACCGACTCGTGCCCTGTGATCAGGTCATCAACGGTCTCTCCGACCCCGATCAGAACCAGCGTCACCGGGATGGCCTGGTCCGCCAGGATCTTGATCATGTCAGCCATGAGCGGTCGGGTCATAGGGTCCAGTGGCCGGTCGAACTCATCGATGAACAGGACCAACCTGATCTGCGCAGCGAGCTGCGCGAGAAGGCGCCGCACACTGTCGGGCGAAGGTGCCTCTTCAGTGAGAAGCCGACTGGCAGGGAAGCCTGTGATTGTTGGCTGTGGGACAAAGCCGACCCCGCCCGCCGCCTCGTTGAGGTGAATCTCGTCGAACAGACTGCGCCAGATCGACGAAAACGTGTCTTGACTGCTGCAGGTGAAGTACGCCGCGTGGTACATCGAGGACACGTCACCGGAACCGCTGAAGACATCGCTGACCACGCGGGCGAGCGAAGTCTTGCCCACACCTCGATCGCCATAGATCACTGCATGGCGGCCGCTCTGGGCGACAACGTCCATGACTCGATTCAGTTGGTCGCGACGACCAGCGAACACGTCTCGAGTCGTCACCGGCGTGGACGGAGAAAAGTTCACGCCGATGGCGACGCGCATCTGGAATGGGTCGAACTCGGTCACGGCGTACTCCTGGCGGTGCTCGGGGCTCTCGATATCAAAGGGACTGAACACCACATGAAGTGGCATCGTTCTAACATTAGCATGACTTGATGTTAGAACAATGTGGAAACGTCAGTGTTCATCGCCTCCGGACTATCCCAGCACCTGGGCCAGGATGGCTGCCTTCCGTTCCGCCGTCTCAAGGTAACCACCGGCAGCAAGGAGAACCTCGGGCGCGCGCCGATCGAACGGGTGTAGCGCGGCGTCGTACCGTTGCCCGGCCATGAACGAAGCAGCAGCCTCCGGCCCGCACCGTACGCTAGTCGAGTCGGCGGGACCGTGCCCCGCATTGCCCGGGGGACGGTCCTCGCCGGCACCCGAGGCCTCGATCAGGAGGGCGACATGAGCGAGATGACGCTGAAAGACCGCGTCGCGATGTGTGTCGAGCTCGGCATGAGCGAGGACGAAGCCCGCTCCCAGTTCGCTGAGATCAGCGGCTGGACCGACTGCGTCGGCGACGATGCTGACCCGATCGATTTCTGACCAGTCGGGGCACTTGCTTGCCTGGCCTGGCTGCGGCGGTTGAAGGTCGTGTCGTGACCACACAATCGACGCAACTGCTGACCCCGGCTCAAGCCGACGCCTCGGACGTTGGCGCGATGCGCCTGACGGACGTTGAAGCGATCCGGATGAGCCTCGCCCGGATCGCGGCCGATCTGGCTCTGATCGATGCTCGACTCGCTCGCCTCAGCGCGGCCAACGCTGCCCTGCCGGCTCGCTCGTACGCCGTAGCCGGCGGTGACCTCATGCGGATCGAGCAGGTCGCCGAGCGGACCGCCGTCGCGGTCAGCACCTTGCGGCGTTGGCGTCAGGCCAAGACCGGTCCGAAGTCCACCCGCATCGGGCGCCAGGTCGTCTACCGGGCTCCGACGTCGAGACCTGGATCGAGCAACAGTTACCTCGGGCGTGAGCGTGGGGCCCTGTCCCCCCGTGGTACGGAGGCGAGCCCCACGCCACAATTGTACGCCGCACCGCGATTACCGGTCACCTGATTCGGCACCCCATTCCGCGGTCTTCACGGATCAGGTCCTCGAGCTGCGCGACGGTGTACGGCGACGTCGGCGTCCAGGCAGCTTCGGCCGGCTCCCTGGGCGTCATCTGCGCGCACGTCGCGAGGGTGCTGGCGAACGCGATCGCCGCACGTTCCACGGCCTGCTCGTTCCGTGCCTTGAGCGATCAACCAGGTCTTCGCTTCCTTGAGGGCCGACAGGACAGTGTCACGGCACAGCCGCCGCACGTACTGCTCCGAGACGTCGAGCCTATCGGTCACCTGCACCACCGAGAGGTGCTTGCAAGGAGGCACCTCCGAGGCTGCCCGAATGTCGTGAGCCACTGGTTTCGCAGTATCGGCATCGAAACCATCGAGCTCAGCCCGGCTCCGTGCGAGGTCGCGGCGAGCCTGCTTCATCTCGTCTAACGCAGCGGCCACCTGCTCCACAGCTTGGAGATTCTCGGGGTCCGGGCTCTTAGAAAGCCCTCTCAGGCGCGCCGCCGGGTGACCAGCAACCTCCGGCGACTCGAGCGTCTTCAGAATGACCACGCAAGCCAGCGGGTCGACGTGTGCGCCCCGGTGATAGACGCCGCGGTACTTCACTGCGCCTCCGACAATGTGTCGGGGCCCGCGCGTAGGGTCACCGCCACAGCGCCCTGCTGTCCAGCCCGACCACGACCTACGAGGCACTCATCGCGATGACCACCACCGACAACGCAGCCACGCGGCTCGCCGCGGCGCTCCGCAGCTTCTCCACACCGGGTGGTCAAACGCCGGAAAGTGTCCGCGGTTTCGCTCGTGGGCAGAACCGACTCGACGCCTGGCGACGCCACCACGAGTCCGCGGAACTGGTAGCCACTGTCGACCGCATCCTCCAAGGTATGGAGCTTGTTGGGACTGACACCTCGCCTTTCATGGCTGCACTACCCGAATGGTACGCCGGCGTCCACTTCGCGACCCTCCCCTGGAGTTCGAACAACAATCGGAAGGACTCCCCTCGTGACGTGTGTTCCGACAGCAGCCTGAAACTGCTCGACGCACTCGGCCTCGTCATAAAGACCGGCGGCGCCCTGGTCGTCACCGAAGACGATCGCCGGCGCCTCACAGATGTCTTGGCCGAGGCACGCGACCTGATCGACCACGACACCGTTGACCTTCCCGACCTCATACGGGGCTACCTGGCAGAACTCATTCGCCGTGCGCAGATGATCGTGGAGAACCTCGACAAGTACGGCGCCGAGACCGTCCGACAGGTCGCATTCGAGCTCGGCGGCGCAATGGCTGCTCAAGCTGAACGAGCAAACGCCCAGCAGGACGAGCCCCGATCGCGAAGGTGGAGGAGCGTCGCCACCCATCTGGTTGCCGGCTTCGTCGGCGGAACCGGCGGTGGAGTCGGCGAGATCGCCGCGATGGAGGCGTTCAAGCAACTCGGCGGATCCTGACCACTTCCGCAATCCCGCAACGAGTATGACGCCGCTGTAGCCCCGAGGAATAGACGATCTATGACCAATGACCACGACGCCATGCCCCACCGAATCAACGCCGTCCGAGTCGGCCTTCTCTCTGGCGCGGCGATCCTGCTCGTGGTCTCGGCAGCGTGCCTGATACTCGCGGCCACCGGTGGCCAAGTTAGCGACCTGCCCGGCTGGATCGAAGCCCTCGCGACACTCGCCGCTGTGGTGGCAGTCATCGTGGCCTGGTTCCAACTGAGCGACGGCCGCGAGGCCGCAAGGGCCGCCGCTGAGCAAGCCGCGCAAACCGCGCTGGATCAGGCCCGACCCTATGTCCTCCTTGGCGTGGAGATCGGTCACGACACCATCCACTCCATGGACTTGGTTCTTCAGAACATCGGCGCTGGCCCGGCCTACGACGTCGTCATCAGCGTCAATCCACCGCTTGAACGATCCCAAGAGGTCGACGGCGAAGAGCTCGCTCAGGCCCGCCTCTTCACGCGACCGATCGCCATGATGCCGCCGAAGTATGAACTCCGTTCGTGGTTCGACTCCCCAACCGAAAGGTACGAGCGCAAGGACCTCCCAGAGGTGCATGAGATAACGATCAGCTACCACGACAGCCGCGGGCACAGCTGGACTGAGACCACTGCTCTCGACCTCAGCATCCCTAACGGGCTGCTGTTCACCGAGCGCTACAACATGCACCACATCGCAAAGGCTGTGCAAGGAATCGAGAAGCACATCAAGGGATCTCCCCTCACCAAGGGCACGGTGGAGGCCATCGTCGAAACCCGAGGTGAACGCGACGATCGCGTACGCGTGGAAAGGGACGCTCGGCAGGCGCGTTTTGATGCGTTCAAAGCCAGGCAGACAGCAGTTCAGGCTGACACGACCAGCGTAGATGTACCCACCGCCGCAACGGAGGCGTGACCCCTCTCCTCGCACCCGAGCGCGTGTGACCGAGCCATGCGCAGGGCACTTCGGAGTGCGTAACACACTGGTCGTTCTGTCCGACGGTAGTCTGCGTACTGCGGCAAATGGATCAGATCATGAGCGCTCGGACGGTTCGCCGCCGTCCAGGCAGTGTAGTGCGACGCGCTGGCCTTGGAGCAACGGTCGTGGATCTGCGGAAGAGCCTCGACCGCTTCCAGCTCCGGTCCCTACCTTGGCTGGTAGTGGCGCCCTGAGCCCCCGCGCGTGGCGAACAGTTCACTCAACTCGACGGCACTCCGCCC
>NZ_JBMCZA010000165.1:0-1525 GCF_048654705.1 Nocardioides sp. CPCC 206348 | reverse complement strand
CGTGACGTGATGACCTCTGTGCGCGTCGCGGCCGCCGTGACCGCCCTTCTTCTCCCGCTAAGCGCCTGCAGTTCAACTTCCGACGACAACACCAGGGACCTGGCCGACGAGTTCAGTGAAGTGGAGGCGTTGCCGTTCAATGCCAGCGGCCTCCTCGGTGGGAACGCAAGGCCGGAGTTCCCTGCTGGCGACTCCGGAGAGATGTCTGTCGTACAAGTTGGACCGCTGGTGACGACGTCCGGCAGCCTGCTGTTCGCGTTCCGCAACAACACCGACGATGCAATCTCGCAGGTCAAATGGACCGCCTCGGCCCGGAGCGGCGGGAAAATTGTCTCCACGGGCAGCAGTGCGGAAACCATCCCGGCCCAAGTGGCATCAGGTGAAGTGGGCCTCGCATACATCGACTTCGAGAACGCCGACTCGATTCCGTCTAATGTCGAATATGAGTTCTCGACCGATTCAGCGGAGATTGACATCAGTTCCCTTAACGCGGCCCCGTTGACGGTGACGGAAACGAACATTGTTGGCAATTCGATCGTGGGCGAGGCCAAGAACGAGACTGGCGTTACGACTGCGGGGCCTTATCTGGTGTCTATCTACTGCTTCATCGGCACCTCGATCGTCGGCTACAAAAGCGGCCCCACATGGGCGCACGGAACTCTTGATGATGGCGACACAGTGACGTTCGTCGTGAAGCACGGCGACGAGTGTGCGTCCTACGTTGTCGGTGTTGGCGGCCATCTTGTCCTGGCCCATGCCGTCTAGTTGTTGAACCATCCGCGGCAAGCGCGGATTCACAAACAGGGCACGGTCTCAGGATCCACGCTTGCTGTCGAAGCCCCGGCGACCGGCTATCGCGTCCAAGAGGGCGAAAAACTCAGACTCCGCATTGGCGGCAATCTCGTGTGCGACTGGATCGTCCTGGTCTAGGCGAACGGTGTCGGTCGACGCCCCGGTCGCTATCGCAATCTCCAGCGCCTGATAGACCTTATAAGAGTGTCCATATGGTCCGAGCCCATCTAGGTCCGGTATTTGACGGTCGGGACCGCGGCGCTTCTCGTTTGGCCACATGACTTCAAGGACGAGTCGTTCGACCGCAAGCAACTCGGAGTCGAATTTGTCCAGCAGGCTGAGCGCTGACTCCAGTCCTCCGTCCGGGCGAGACAAGTACCCGACGCAGACTGGCAGCTCTGAGTAGGACCACTGTTTCCTCTTGCGCCTTCCCGTCAACCTCCGCTCCATCCAGCGAAGAACTGAACTGGACGCCTGGCCTTGTTTGTCGAAGTCAAACAGGACGCCGAGCGCGGCCTCCTGGATACTGAAACTTCGCGCTTGAAGACCGCGCTCATAAATTTCAAGATTTCTCGCGCCACTCAGTTCGGCAAGGCTTCGCATTGAGGCTTCGCGCTCGCCTGCGGTGCTTGCGACCGTCCCATCCGCGAGCTGCGCCAGCAGGCCCTCGGACCGGCTTGTGCCGAACCTTCCCAAGTATCCGAGAAGCGCGCTTCTCTCGAAGCTATCGACG
>NZ_JBMCZA010000164.1:0-827 GCF_048654705.1 Nocardioides sp. CPCC 206348 | reverse complement strand
CGGCAGCGCGGAGTCCCCCTGGCTCGAAGCCGACGACATCTTCGCCGACGCCACCGACCTCGAGACGGTGAACCAGTCCGCCATTCACGAGTACGCGGGTCATGGGACCTTCGTCGCCGGCGTCATCAGCTGCATGGCTCCCGAGACCAGGGTCGAGGTCGAGGGCGTCCTGACCCACGGCGGCGCCGTGTACGAGTCGGCGATCTGCCGGCAGCTCCGCGAAGCACTCGAGGATCCCGATCACCCCGAGGTGATCAGCATCTCCGCCGGCACGCACACGCGCCGGGGACTGGCCATGCTCTCGTTCCTGATGCTGGCCGAGAGACACGAGCTCGCCACCCGGAACGACGTACTGATCGTGGCCGCCGCAGGCAACGACGAGAGTGACGAACCCTTCTGGCCAGCCGCCTTCGAGTGGGTCGTGGGCGTCGGCTCAGTGGATCCCGACAAGAAGGTCTCCGACTTCTCCAACTACGGCAAGGGCTGGGTCAACGTGTACGCCCGCGGCCGCGACCTGGTGAACGCCTTCCCCATCGGGACCTACACCTGCCACGAACCGCCGAACGAGACGAAGGTGCGCCACTTCAAGGGCCTGGCCCAGTGGAGCGGCACATCGTTCTCGACCCCGATCGTCACAGGCCTGATCGCGGCGGAGATGCGCGCGAACCGGACGCCGAGCCCGATGTCTGCCCGGGAGGCGTGGGACGCCGTCCTGAACACGGCGATCGACCACCACGACACCCGCATCAACGAGGACATCAAGATCGTGGGTCCGCTGACCTGAGGCCCGGGGGTTTCGAGGCTCGCTGCGCTCGCACCTCAACCAC
>NZ_JBMCZA010000163.1:27979-30163 GCF_048654705.1 Nocardioides sp. CPCC 206348 | reverse complement strand
GCCGGCCTCGACGCGCTGGACACCTGGCCGGGCCTGAGCCCGTTCCTGCGTGGCCCGTACCCGACGATGTACACGACCCAGCCGTGGACCGTCCGGCAGTACGCCGGCTTCTCCACCGCCGAGGAGTCCAACGCCTTCTACCGCCGCAACCTCGCGGCCGGCCAGAAGGGCCTGTCAGTCGCCTTCGACCTGGCGACCCACCGCGGCTACGACTCCGACCACCCGCGGGTGCGCGGCGACGTCGGCATGGCCGGTGTCGCGATCGACTCGATCTACGACACCCGGACGCTGTTCGAAGGCATCCCGCTGGACCAGATGAGCGTCTCGATGACGATGAACGGCGCGGTGCTCCCGGTGCTCGCGCTCTACATCGCCGCGGCCGAGGAGCAGGGGGTGAAGCCGGAGCAGCTCTCGGGGACCATCCAGAACGACATCCTCAAGGAGTTCATGGTCCGCAACACCTACATCTACCCGCCGGCGCCGTCGATGCGGATCATCTCCGACATCTTCGCCTTCACCAGCCAGCGGATGCCGCGCTTCAACTCGATCTCGATCTCCGGCTACCACATGCAGGAGGCCGGGGCGACCGCCGACCTCGAGCTCGCCTACACGCTGGCCGACGGTGTCGAGTACATCCGTGCCGGCCTCGAGTCGGGCCTGACCATCGACCAGTTCGCGCCGCGCCTGTCGTTCTTCTGGGCGATCGGCATGAACTTCTACATGGAGGTCGCGAAGATGCGCGCGGCCCGCGCGCTGTGGAGCCGGCTGGTCCGCGAGTTCAACCCGCAGAACGCGAAGTCGCTGTCACTGCGGACCCACTCGCAGACCTCGGGCTGGTCGCTCACCGCGCAGGACGTGTTCAACAACGTCGGTCGTACGGCGATCGAGGCGATGGCCGCGACGCAGGGCCACACCCAGTCGCTGCACACCAACGCCCTCGACGAGGCGATCGCGCTGCCGACGGACTTCTCCGCCCGGATCGCGCGCAACACCCAGCTGCTCCTGCAGCAGGAGAGCGGCACCACCCAGACGATCGACCCGTGGGCCGGCTCGTACTACGTCGAGAAGCTCACCCACGACCTCGCCGAGCGCGCCTGGGCCCACATCCAGGAGGCCGAGGCCGCCGGCGGCATGGCTGCGGCGATCGAGCAGGGCATCCCGAAGATGCGCATCGAGGAGGCCGCTGCCCGCACCCAGGCGCGGATCGACTCCGGCGCGCAGAAGGTCATCGGCGTCAACACGTTCCGCCTGGCCGTCGAGGACAAGCTCGACGTGCTCAAGGTCGACAACGACGACGTCTACCGCCAGCAGGTCGCCAAGCTCGAGCGCCTGCGCGCCGAGCGCAACAGCGCCGACGTCGAGGACGCGCTGCACGCGCTGACCCGTAGCGCCGAGTCCGGCGACGGCAACCTGCTCGACCTCGCGGTCGCCGCGGCCCGCAACAAGGCCACGGTCGGCGAGATCTCGGATGCGCTCGAGAAGATCTACGGCCGCCACCAGGCCGTGATCCGTACGATCAGCGGCGTGTACCGCGACGAAGCCAACCTGGCCAACGACGGCGCCGGCGACTCACTGGTCGCGCAGACCCGCGCCGCCACCGACGAGTTCGCCGAGGCCGAGGGCCGACGTCCCCGCATCCTCGTCGCGAAGATGGGCCAGGACGGCCACGACCGCGGCCAGAAGGTCGTCGTCTCGGCGTTCGCCGACATGGGCTTCGACGTGGACGTGGGTCCGCTGTTCTCCACGCCCGAGGAGGTTGCGCAGCAGGCGATCGACGCCGACGTCCACATCGTCGGTGTCTCCTCGCTGGCCGCCGGCCACCTCACCCTGCTCCCGGCGCTGAAGACCGCGCTGGCCGAGCAGGGCCGTGACGACATCATGGTCGTCATCGGTGGCGTGATCCCGCCCGACGACGTACCGACGCTGAAGGAGATGGGCGCCGCGGCGGTCTTCCTCCCGGGCACGGTCATCGCGGAGTCGGCGCTGGACCTGCTGGCCAAGCTCGGCGCCGGCCTCGGGCACTGATCCCTCGCCCGTGGACGAACGAACGACAGCACTGGTCGAGACCCTGCTCCAGGGGATTCGTTCGGGCAGCCGCGCACAGATGGCCCGCGCCATCACGCTGGTCGAGTCGACGGCGCCACGGCACCGGGAGGCAGCGCGCGAGCTGCTGACGGAACTGGC
>NZ_JBMCZA010000163.1:15355-27950 GCF_048654705.1 Nocardioides sp. CPCC 206348 | reverse complement strand
GTGACAAACCCCAACTCGGCGATCAGGGTCGGGATCTCGGGGGTCCCGGGTGTCGGCAAGTCCACGTTCATCGAGGCGCTCGGCAGTCAGCTGACCGCAGCCGGCCACAAGGTCGGCGTACTGGCGGTGGACCCGTCGAGCGTCCGGACCGGTGGCTCGGTGCTGGGCGACAAGACCCGGATGTCCCAGCTCTCGGCGGATCCGAACGCCTTCATCCGGCCGTCGCCGTCGGCCGGCACGCTCGGCGGGGTGGCCCGGGCCACGACGCAGTCCATGGCCGTCCTCGAGGCCGCCGGGTACGACGTCGTGCTGGTCGAGACCGTCGGTGTCGGCCAGTCCGAGGTGACCGTCGCGGGGATGGTCGACACGTTCCTGTTCCTCACGCTCGCGCGCACGGGCGACCAGCTCCAGGGCATCAAGAAGGGCATCCTCGAGCTCGCGGACGTCATCGCGGTCAACAAGGCCGACGGTGACCGCGAGATGGAGGCCCGCGGAGCCGCGCGTGAGCTGGCGGGCGCGCTGCGCCTGGTCCGCGGACACGGGGAGTGGGCGCCGCCCGTCGTCACCTGCTCCGGCCTGACCGGCACCCGCGTCGACGAGGTGTGGGACCAGGTCCAGCTGCACCGCGAGCACCTCGGTGTCGAGGGCCTCGCACGCAAGCGGGCCGAGCAGCAGCTGGAGTTCACCTGGGCGCTGGTGCGCGACGAGCTCGCCCAGCGGCTGCGTCACAGCAAGGCGGTCCGGGCGGTGCAGGACGAGGTCCGCACGGCCGTGCTCGCGGGTGACCTGACCGCGCCGCTCGCGGCCGATCGTCTGCTCGCCGCCTACGACACCGAGTAGACGGCGTAGGTTTGGCTTCGTGGAATCACGCAACACCTCCGACCTGCTGGCGCTTGCCGCCTCCGTCGTCGAGAAGTACGACGGCGAGCTGGTCGCGTTGCGTCGCGATCTCCACCAGCACCCGGAGCTGTCGTGGCACGAGGGACGCACGATGGACGTCGTGGGGGAGCACCTCCTCCGGTCGGGCTGGCGGGTCACCCGGATGCCGCGCAGCGGGATCCTCGCCGACATCGGCGTCGGCGGTCCCCGGGTCGCGTTGCGGGCGGACCTCGACGCCCTCCCGGTCGGGGACCTGACCACCGAGAGCTGGCGCAGCGAGAACGAGGGCGTGGCCCATGCGTGCGGCCACGACGTCCACACGGCAGCGCTCGTCGGCGCCGCCCACGCGCTCGGCGAGGTGCACCAGCAGGGTTTGCTGCGTGGCCAGGTGCGCCTCCTGTTCCAGCCGGCCGAGGAGGTCATGCCCGGCGGTGCCAAGCACCTGATCAACCACGGCGCGCTCGAGGACGTGGACCGGATCTTCGCCCTGCACTGCGATCCGTCGGTGGACGTCGGCGCCATCGGCCTGCGCACGGGCCCGATCACCAGCGCGGCCGACCGGATCGACGTACGCCTCGAAGGAAACGGTGGGCACACCTCCCGTCCCCACCTGACCGGTGACCTGACCTTCGCGCTGGCCAAGGTCGCCAGCGAGCTCCCTGCGGTCCTGAGCCGTCGGATGGATCCCCGCGCCGGCGTCAGCGTCGTGTGGGGCGTGCTGCAGGCGGGGTCGGCACCGAACGTCATCCCCGACCACGGCATGGCCAGCGGCACCGTCCGGATCCTCGAGGCGGAGGCCTGGGCCTCGTGCGAGGCGGTGGTCCGTGAGGCGGTCATCGACATCGTGCGCCCCTACGGCGTCACCGCCACCGTCGACTACCTGCAGGGCGTCCCGCCGGTCGTCAACGACCGCCTCAGCGTCGCGATGATCGCCTCGGCCGCCGACGAGCTCCTCGGCCTCCATCACCGCAAGGAGGTCGAGCAGAGCCTCGGCGGCGAGGACTTCGGGTGGTACCTCGAGCAGGTCCCGGGCGCGATGTTCCGCCTCGGCACCCGCACGCCGGGTGGCGCACGCTACGACCTCCACCAGGGTGACTTCCTGGTGGACGAGCAGGCGGTCGGCTTCGGTGCGCGGATGATGGCCGGGGTGGCCATCAACGCGCTCGGCTCGCGCTAGAAGGACGGGGCTCGAGACGGTTGCTGCGCAACCTCCTCGACCAGCGGCTTAGCCCTTCCGGTAGGGGATTCCGTCGGCGGCAGGTGCCCGCGAGTGCCCGACGAGTCCGGCGACGGCGATGATGGTGACGACGTACGGCAGCATCAGCATGAACTGGCTCGGCACCGGCGAACCGATCACCGACAGCACCCCCGACAGGTTCGTCGCGAAGCCGAACAGCAGCGCTGCGAGGGTCGCACGGACCGGGTCCCAGCGACCGAAGATCACGGCCGCGAGCGCGATGTATCCGGCACCGTCGGTCATCTCCTCGCCGAACTGCGGGACCGAGACCAGCGTGTACGTCGCACCGCCCGCGCCGGCGATCAGGCCGGCGATGATCATCGTGGTGTAGCGGGTCCGGTTGACCTTGATGCCGACGGTGTCGGCCGCCTTCGGGTGCTCGCCGACGGCGCGGACCCGCAGGCCCCACCGGGTGCGGTAGAGCGCCCAGGCCACCGCGAAGACCGCGAAGTACATCAGGTAGACGAGGATCGTCTGGCGGAACAGCACCGGCCCGATGACGGGGATCTCGCCGAGCAGCGGGATGGGGATCCGCTCGAAGTGCGGCGGGCTGTTCAGGCCCTCGGTGTTCTCGGCGAGGATCTGGCCGAACAGGAAGCTGGTCAGGCCGATCACCAGCACGTTGAGCACCACGCCCACGATCACCTGGTCGACGAAGTACGTGATCGCGAAGAAGCTCAGGACCAGCGCGACCAGGGCACCGGCGCACATCGCCGCGACCAGGCCGCCCCACGGGGATCCGACGATAGTGCCGAACATGGCCGCGGCGAACGCGCCGAACAGCAGCTGGCCGTCGATGGCGATGTTGACGACGCCGGCCCGTTCGCCGAGGACACCGCCGAGGGCGCCGAACACGAGGGGCACGGCGAGCGCGATGGAGCCGCCGAGCAGGCCGATCACCGGTACCGCGGCACCCGCCGCGGCCCAGCACAGGAAGCCGGTCATCGCGAGCACCGAGAACAGCGCCACCAGCCACAGGGGAGTACGACGACCGCGGCTCACCAGGAACGCGGACGCGACGGTGCACAGCGCGAGCAGGATGACGATCGTGGTGACCGAGGGCGTCGAGGGGACGGTGATCTCGGGCAGTTCGAAGAGGTCGGTGTCGGTGGCGAGGCGGAACGTCGTGTCGCCCTGCCGCGACTTGAGGGCGACGAGGAGCGAGACCAGCATCGTGACGACGCCGAGGACGATCGGGGCCTTGAGCGCGCCCCGCATGCTCGTGGCGACGGGGATGTCGTCGTCGATCGGCACCGGAACCTTGACCGGGGTGCTCATGCGGTCGCCTCCTTCGGAAGCCGGAACAGCGCTCGCACCAGTGGCGGCGCGGCGATGAAGAGGACGATCAGGGACTGGACCACCAGCACGATCTCGATCGGGATCCCCTCGGACGCCGACATGGCGAAGCCGCCGGCCTTGAGGGCACCGAACAGGATGCCCGCGGCGAGGATGCCGAGCGGCCGGGAGCGACCGAGCAGCGCGACGGTGATGGCGTCGAAGCCGATGCCGGCGTCGAGGTCCACCGTCACGCCGCTGGTGGCGGTGCCGAGGATCTGGTTGACGCCCGCGAGCCCGACGAGGCCACCGGCGATCAGCATCACCGAGATGTAGGTGCGTCCGACGTTGATGCCCGATGCCTGCGCGGCGTCCGGGTTCTCGCCGACGGCGCGGAAGCGGAAGCCCATCGCGGACTTGTTGAGCAACCACCAGACGAACACCACGGCCACCAGGGCCATGACGAACCCGAGGTGCAGGTTGAACTTGTCGCCGAGGAGCTTCGGCAGGATCGCCGACTCCGGCATCGCCTCGGACTTCGGGTTGCCCGAGCCCGGCGCCTGGAGCCAGCTCTGCTGGGACAGGGCGTAGAAGACGAGGTAGTAGCCGACGTAGTTGAGCATGATCGTGACGATCACCTCGTGGGCGCCGCTCTTCGCCTTGAGCACACCGGCGATACCGGCCCACAGGGCGCCGGCGAGGGCACCGGCGAGGACCGCCAGCGGCAGGTGCAGCACCAGCGGCAGGTCGACGCTGACGGCGACCCAGCCCGCGGCGGCACCGGCGAGCAGCATCTGGCCACGCCCGCCGATGTTGAACAGGCCGGCGCGGAACGCCAGTCCGACGCCGAGGCCGGCGAGGATCAGCGGACCGGAGTACTTGAGCGTCTCGGTGATCGGCCGGATCCGGGTCTCGAACAGCTCCGCGTCGGAGTTGTAGATCGCGCCGCGGAACAGCGCGCCGTAGGCACCGGAGATGGCCTCCTCGACCGCGGAGAAGAAGTCACCGGGCCGCGCGCCGATGTAGCCCGCGGCGGCGCGGACGTCCGGGTCGGTCACCAGGATCATCAGCGATCCGACCAGCACCGCGAGCAGGACGGAGAGCACCGAGACCAGGGCGTGGCCCGTGGCGATCTCGCGGAGCACGCCCTGCCACTGGCTGGGAGAGCCCGCTTCCTTCCCGGGCACGTCGTCCTCCGGCACCTCGACCTCGACGCCCGCAGGTTCGGGGGCCGCTGGGGGCTCCGGCGCCTTGGGCACCTCGGACTTCTCCGGCTCCGGGTTCTCCGGCACGCCCTTCTTCCCGCGCCTCATGCCACGATCCCTTCGGGCCGCTCGCCGGCCATCATCAGGCCGAGGGTCTCCCTGGGGGTGTCTGCGGGCACGATGCCGATGACCTTTCCGCGGTACAGGACCATGATCCGGTCCGACAGGGCAGCGATCTCGTCGAGCTCGGTGGAGACCAGCAGGACGGGGACGCCGGCGTCGCGGGTCGCGACGACCTGCTTGTGGATGAACTCGATGGAGCCGACGTCGACACCGCGGGTCGGCTGCGCGGCCACCAGCAGGCGCAGGTCGCGCGACAGCTCGCGCGCCACGACGACCTTCTGCTGGTTGCCGCCGGAGAGCTGTCCGGCAGTCGCGTCGATGCCACTCGCCCGGACGTCGTACTCGACCAGCTTCTCGCTGGCGAAGGTCTCGAGGATCTTGCGGCGGATCGTTCCGAAGCGGACGAACGGCTTGCCGTGGCTGCGGTTGAGCATGAGGTTCTCGGAGAGCGTGAAGTCGCTGACGAGGCCGTCGACCTGGCGGTCCTCGGGAATGAAGCCGACACCGGCGTCGAGCACCTTGCGGACCGACTTGCCGGCCAGCTGGTGGCCGTCGAGCTCGATGGATCCCTTGACGTGGGACTGCAGGCCGAGCAGCGCCTCGGTGAGCTCGGTCTGCCCGTTGCCCTGGACCCCGGCGACGCCGAGCACCTCGCCCGTGGCGATGGAGAAGCTGATGCTGTCGAGGTGGATGTGCCCCGTGGCGTCGATGACCTGGAGGTCCTTGACGACCAGGGCGTCGGCGCCGGGCTTGGCGGGGTCCTTGTGCACGGTGAGCTCGACCGGGCGGCCCACCATGAGGGCGGCCAGCTCGGCGTTGGTCGCGGTGGGGCTGGCCTCGCCGACGACCGCGCCGCGGCGGATCACGGTGATCCGGTCGGCGATCGCGCGGACCTCGCGGAGCTTGTGGCTGATGAAGACGATCGAGGTGCCGGATTCCTTGAGCTGGCGCATGATCGCCATCAGCTCGTCGGTCTCCTGCGGCGTGAGGACGGCGGTCGGCTCGTCGAACACGAGGACCCGCGCGTCGCGCGAGAGGGCCTTGATGATCTCCACCCGCTGCTGGACGCCGACGGGCAGTGTCTCGATGAGCGCGTCGGGGTCGACGTCGAAACCGAACCGTGCGGAGATCTCACGCACCCGTTCGCGGGCCGCGTCGATGTCGAGCGAGCCGGCGAAGCCGGTGGACTCGTTGCCGAGCATGACGTTCTCGGCGACCGTGAAGACAGGGATGAGCATGAAGTGCTGGTGGACCATGCCGATGCCGGCAGCCATCGCGTCACCGGGACCGGCGAACGTCATCGGCACACCGTCGAGCATGATCTCGCCCTCGTCGGCCTGGTAGAGGCCGTAGAGCACGTTCATCAAGGTCGACTTGCCGGCGCCGTTCTCCCCGAGGAGCGCGTGGATCTCACCTTCCTCGACGGTGAGCGAGATCCGGTCGTTGGCAACCAGGGGGCCGAATCGCTTCGTGATGCCCCGCAGTTCAAGCGTCATGAACGGATCCTTACCGAGCGGGCGAACAGATACCAGTGAACTCGCCATGAATCTGTGGGCGAGGAAACAGACCGGGGGAGGCCGGCCCTGTGGCCGACCTCCCCTGGAGCCTGTCGTGCGGTGTTACGTGGTGCTACTTGTTGAGGTACGACGTGACCGGGATGGAGCCGTCGATGATGCCGGCCTTCACGGTGTCGAGCTCGCCGGCGAGCGTGTCGGAGATCTTGCTCTCGAAGTTGTGGAACGGCGCGATGCCGACTCCGTCGTTCTCGAGCGTGCCGACGTACGCCTCGGCGTCGAACTTGTCCTCACCGGCGGCGACGACCGCTTCGAACGTGGACGTCTTCATGTTCTTGAGGATCGACGTGAAGATGACGTCGGCCGTCTTCGGGTCGGTCTCGAAGAAGTCGGCGTCCACGCCGACGAGGGCGATGTCCTTGCCCGAGTCGGCGATCGCGGTCAGCGCGCCCTGGTAGATCGGACCACCGACCGGCAGGATGATGTCGGCGTTCTGGTCGAGGATCTGCTTGGCGGTGTTGGTCGCCTTCTCGTTGGCGTCGAAGCCACCGGTGAAGACGCCCTTGTCGTTGCCCTCCCAGCCGACGAGCTTGACGTCCTTGCCCTTCTCCTTGGCGTAGTACTCCACGCCCTGCTTGAAGCCGTCCATGAAGATCGTCACGGTCGGGAACGGCTGGCCGCCGTAGGTGCCGACGACGCCCGTCTTCGTGTAGTCAGCGGCCGCGTAGCCGGCGAGGAACGCCGCCTGCGCCGTGTCGTACAGGATCGGCTTGATGTTGTCGGCGTCCTTCGTGCCGTTGAAGTCGTTGTCGGCCGCGTCATCGATGAGGATGTACTCGATCTCCGGGTTGGCCTTCGCGGACTCCACGGTGGCAGCGGAGAGGGCGAAGCCGACCGTCACGATCGCGTTGCAGCCCGCGGTGACGAAACCGTCGAGAGCACCGGCGTAGTCGTTCTCGTTCTTGGACTCGAATTCCTTGTACTCGCTGTTCAGCTCCTTGGCCGCGTCCTTCACGCCCTCGTAGCTCAGCTGGTTGAACGACTTGTCGTTGAAGCCGCCCGCGTCGGAAAGGATGCAGGGGAGGAAGTCGCTCTTCTCGTCGGCCTTCTCGTCGGGTGCGTCGCCGCATGCGGCCAGGGCCGCGCTCGCCATGAGTGCCACGGCTGCGGCCGCCGACGTCCTCTTCCAGGTCTTCACAAATGTCCTCCAGGTCGACGCCCGCCGCTGGGGCAGGTCAGTGATGTACGGGTGTGGTGCTCCGGTGCATCCTCACCCACCGCCCGCTCCGCGGGAAGCACCTTGGATGAAACGGTTACCAACTTGGGACCATTTCTTGTGGTGCTCCGGGGGCGCGACCGAAGATCCTCGTGCCGGTGACAGGCAGGGCGCTAGGTTGGCCGGGTGGTCGACTGGGACGCCCTGCAAGCCGCTGCGATCGAGATCTCGGCGCACGCCTACGCGCCGTACTCCGGCTATCACGTCGGCGCGGCCGCGCTGGCGGACGACGGGCGGCTGCTCGTCGGGTGCAACGTCGAGAACGCCGCGTACGGCGTCACGCTGTGCGCTGAGTGCGGACTGGTGTCCCAGCTGCACGCGACCGGGGGTGGGCGGCTCACCCACTTCGTCTGCGTCAACGGCTCCGGCGAGGTGATCATGCCGTGCGGGCGCTGCCGCCAGCTGCTGTGGGAAGCAGGCGGAGCGCCGCTCGAGGTGCTCACCCCGGAGGGCGTGCTCACGATGGAGCAGGTGCTGCCGCAGGCGTTCGGCCCGGCGAACTTGATCCGACCGTAGGGTTCGGGCATGGCCGGAAACCACGACGCCGTCGAAGTCATCATCGCCAAGCGCGACGGCGGCACGCTCACCACCAGTCAGATCGACTGGATGGTCGATGCGTACACCCGCGGCGCGGTCGCCGACGAACAGATGTCGTCGCTCGCGATGGCCATCCTGCTCAACGGCATGGATCGTCGCGAGATCGCCGACTGGACGGCGGCGATGATCGCTTCCGGCGAGCGGATGGACTTCTCCTCCCTGTCGCGGCCCACCGCCGACAAGCACTCGACCGGCGGTGTGGGCGACAAGATCACGCTGCCGCTCGCCCCGCTGGTGGCGGCGTGCGGGGTAGCGGTCCCGCAGCTGTCGGGTCGCGGGCTCGGCCACACGGGCGGCACGCTCGACAAGCTCGAGTCGATCCCCGGCTGGCGCGCGCTGCTCTCCAACGAGGAGATGCTCACGCAGCTCGAGGACGTCGGCGCGGTCATCTGTGCGGCGGGTGACGGCCTCGCGCCCGCTGACAAGAAGCTCTACGCCCTGCGCGACGTGACCGGCACCGTCGAGGCGATCCCGCTCATCGCGTCGTCGATCATGAGCAAGAAGATCGCCGAGGGCACGGGCGCGCTGGTCCTCGACGTGAAGGTCGGCAGCGGCGCCTTCATGAAGTCGGAGGATCGCGCCCGCGAGCTGGCCGAGGTGATGGTGGCCCTGGGCAAGGACGCCGGCGTGAACACCGTCGCGCTGCTCACCGACATGGACACGCCGCTCGGCTTCACCGCCGGCAACGCGATCGAGGTCACCGAGTCGGTCGAGGTGCTCGCCGGCGGCGGCCCGGCCGACGTCGTCGAGCTCACCGTGGCGCTTGCCCGCGAGATGCTCACCGCAGCCGGTCGCCCTGACATCGACCCGGCGGCGAAGCTGGCCGACGGGTCCGCGATGGATGCGTGGCGGCAGATGATCAGCGCGCAGGGCGGCGACCCTGCTGCGGCCCTGCCGGTGGCCCGCGAGTCGCACGTGGTCACGGCTCCTGCCGACGGCGTGCTGACCCGGCTCGACGCGATGGCCGTCGGCCTCGCCGCCTGGCGCCTGGGCGCCGGCCGGGCGCGCAAGGAGGACCCCGTGCAGGCCGGGGCCGGTGTCGTCTGGCATGCGCGGCCGGGCGACGAGGTGGTGGCCGGGGCACCGCTCTTCACGCTGCTCACCGACACCCCGGAACGCTTCGAGCGGGCGTTGGCCTCCCTCGAGGGCGGGTACGACATCGCGGCTCCCGGGACGTCCTACGACGCCCGGCCCCTCGTGATCGACCGCATCGGGTAGGAATGAATCATGGCGAGTGAACTGACGACCGAGCTGCTGCGGGCGGCTCCCAAGGTGCTCCTGCACGACCACCTCGACGGTGGGCTGCGACCCGCGACGATCCTCGAGCTCGCCTCCGAGGTCGGCCACGAGCTGCCGGAGTCCGACGCCGAGGCGCTCGCGGCCTGGTTCGCCGAGGCCGCTGACTCGGGTTCCCTGGAGCGGTACCTCGAGACCTTCGCGCACACGGTCGGGGTGATGCAGACGGCCGACGCACTGACCCGGGTCGCCCGCGAGTGCGTCGAGGACCTCGCCGCGGACGGCGTCGTCTACGCCGAGATCCGCTACGCGCCCGAGCTCCACGTCGAGGCCGGGCTCGACCTGGCCGACGTGGTCGCGGCCGTGCAGAAGGGGGTCGAGGAGGGCATGGCCGCGGCCGGCGGGACGATCATCGTCCGCCACCTGCTCACCGCCATGCGGCAGGCCGCGCGCGCCATGGAGATCGCCGAGCTCGCCATCCAGTGGCGCGACCGCGGCGTCGCGGGCTTCGACATCGCCGGTCCGGAAGCGGGCTTCCCGCCCACCCGGTTCATCGACGCGTTCGAGTACCTCCAGCGCGAGAACTCGCACTTCACCATCCACGCCGGCGAGGGCTTCGGCCTGCCGTCGATCTGGGAAGCCGTGCAGTGGTGCGGCGCCGATCGGCTCGGCCACGGCGTGCGGATCGTCGAAGACATCTCGTTCGAGGACGACGGGACGCCCGTGCTGGGCCGGCTGGCGTCGTACGTCCGTGACAAGCGGATCCCGCTCGAGATGTGCCCGTCGTCGAACGTGCAGACCGGCGCGACCGCGTCGCTGGCCGAGCACCCGATCAGGTTGCTCGCCGCGCTGCGGTTCCGGGTCACGGTCAACACCGACAACCGGTTGATGAGCCGTACGTCGCTCAGCCAGGAGTTCGGGCTGCTGGCCGAGACCTTCGGCTACGGGCTGGCCGAGATGGAGTGGCTGACCGTCAACGCGATGAAGTCCGCCTTCATCCCGTACGACGAGCGGTACCGGCTGATCACCGAGACCATCAAGCCCTGGTACGCCGCGCAGCGCTGACGCTCAGGCCACGAACCAGACGTGGCTCCACCCGGCGACGCCGATGTGGTTGCCGGCCCATTCCTCCTCGGTCACGCGGACCAGCCGCCCGCGGGCAGGGTCGAACACCTGGATCGCGCCGTCCAGCACGGCGACGGCGAGGATGACGTGGCGGGGCAGCCAGCGGCTGCCGATGTAGACCGCGACGGGGCGGGTGGCGAGCTGCTCGCGCACGACCTCGTAGGCGATCGCAGGGCGCGGTCGCGCGAACACGGTGGCGACGTGCTGGCCGGTCAGGACGCGCAGCAGGTTCACGATCGCCCACGGCGGCGTGCCGAGGGCGCGCGGCCACGGCATCTGGAAGCGGTCACGTGCGCTGGTCGCGGACGTGAGGACCCGGTGCTCGTCCTTGATCTCGGCTGCGGCCCCCTCGCCGGCGGCCGGTCGCCACTCGGTCAGGATCGCCCTGGCAGCAAGGGCGCTGGCGGCGCCGCAGCTGCGCGGATCGGGCTGCTTGAGGGTGGACGGGTCGAGGTCAGCTGGCCAGCGCATGGTCGTCGCCCTCCGGGTCGCGCAGGTCGGCGAACGCGCGGTCGCCCGTGGCCACGCGGCAGCCGGCAGCGACCGCGCGTCGGACGACCTGCCGCTGGGCGCGGGCGAGAGCCAGGCCACGACGGAGCAGGACCAGCGGTGGCTTGCGGTGTTCGTGGAGGTCGCGGGTCAGCCGCCGCCAGAAGGTGACGGCCGGGTGCTGGGTGATGCAGTACGCCGCCTCGAGCATGCCCGAGCGACGGCACTCCTCGACCACCTCGGCCGCGAAGATGCCCTCGGCGCAGAACCGCGTGGCGCCGTTCAGGTCCAGGCGCTGGGTGCCGGTCCGCCTGCTCTCGGAGATCGAGTAGATCGGGACCTCGGTCGCGCCGTTCGTGCAGAGCTCGCGCAGGGCAGTGAGTGCGTCGTCGCGGTGCCAGGTCCCCGGGTGGTCCCAGTCGACGAGGCCGGCGTTGGCGCCCTCGGTGATCTGCGGCAGGTCCGGCTCGTCGCCGTCACGGTAGAAGTCGTCGAGCCGCAGGGTCGGCCAGCCGTGCGCCTTCTCCAGGCGCTCCGCCAGCCGCGACTTTCCCGATCCCGAGGGGCCGGCGAGGACGATCACACGCGCGGTCATGGGAGTCGAGTCTGCCGCATTTCGTCCCGTCCGCGCAGTCCGCGCACGATGGCGGCGAGTGCCTCGTCCAGCTGGGCGTCGGTGCACCCGCCGAACCCGATCACCAGGCCGTGCCGGGTGGTGGACCGGCAGTAGTCGGCGAGCAGGGGGACGTCGTAGCCCTTCGTGCGGGCCGAGGCGTGGGCAGCCTGGGCCTGGGCCCGCGGGAGCTCGAGGGTGGCGTACATGCCGGCGATCGGCCCGGTGGTCCGGGAGTACGGCGCCAGTGCGGCGGCGACCCGCTCGCTCCGCTCCGCATAGGTGCGACGGGCAGACCGGACCACCTTGTCGACGTACCCGTCGCGGAGCAGGGAGAGGTAGGCGCGCTGGACCGGCCAGGACGCGGTGTCGTGGGTGATGGCGCGCATCTGGTTGAGCGGGTCGAGGAGTGCGGGCGGCGGGACCATCCAGCCGAGCCGCATGCTCGGCGCGACCGTCTTGCTGGCGGTGCCGAGATAGGCGACCCGCGTGCGGTCGAGGGACGCGAGGGCGGGCACGGGCGCGACGTCGTAGCGGAACTCGGAGTCGTAGTCGTCCTCGATGACCAGGGCTCCGCTCGCGCGGCTCGCGTCGAGGAGGGCGAGGCGTGCGGACCCCGACATGGTCGGGCCGAGGGGATGCTGGTGGGCCGGAGTGACGTAGGCGCCGGCGCAGGTCGAGAGCGTGGTTGCGTCGGGTGGCGGCCCGAGTGCCGGCAGGTCGACGACCTCGCGCCCTGCCAGGCGGATCGTGGTGACGGCGGCGCGGTACCCCGGGTCGTCGACGGTGACGGGGCCGGGAGGGAGGACGCCGAGGAGGTGGCGCAGGCCGTCGGTGGTTCCTGCGGTCACCAGGACCTCGTCCGGATCGCAGTCCAGGCCTCGGATCCGGCCCAGCCGGGCGGCGATCTCGGTGCGGAGCTCGGGCAGTCCGCGCGGGTCGTCGTACCCCGCCGGCGGGCGGGCGGTCGACACGTCGCGCCAGGCCCGGCGCCAGAGCGTGGTGTAGCGCGGGTCGATCCACGGG
>NZ_JBMCZA010000163.1:10573-15292 GCF_048654705.1 Nocardioides sp. CPCC 206348 | reverse complement strand
GGGCTCGTCGTCGCGTGCGGCTGGGGGACGGGGTGGCCGGGGCGCTCGCGGACACGAAGGTGCCGGAGCCGTGGCGGCCCTCGAGCCAGCCCTCGGCGACGAGCTGTCCGTAGGCCACTTCGGTGACCGCGCGGGCGACGCCGAGCTCGGTGGCCAGGGCGCGGCTGCTGGGCAGCCGGTCGCCTGCGGCGAGGCGACCGTCGGTGACCTGGCGGCGGATCTGGTCGGCGAGCTGTCCGCCGAGGGGTCGTCGGTCGTCCCGGTCCAGGACGACGGCGAGGGTGGCTGCCATGCGAGTGTCCTGCCGTAGTGGTGCGTGATTGGCCCGTGTGTGCAGGCCACTTGCGCACGAGTCTAGAGGCATGAGCACCGAAGCGCCCCTGTCGCCGACGCCCCGAACGACCATCACCCGAGGTCGCAACCGGATGGTGTCCGACCGCGCCGAGCTGCACCGCTTCCTCGCCGACGGTCTGGTGGCCCACCTCGGGGTGACCGTCGGCGACCACCCGCTGGTGCTCCCCGCCGCCTATGCGATCGACGTCTCCGGACCGGATGCAGGCGGGACGCTCTACGTGCACGGGTCCGTCGCGGCGGGGTGGTTGCGGCAGGCGCAGGGCGGCACGGTCTGCGTCACGGTGACCGAGGTCGACGGCCTGGTGGCCGGCCGTTCGGCGTTCCACCACTCGATGAACTACCACTCGGCAGTGGTCATCGGAGCGGCGCGGATGGTCGACGACGAGGAGGAGCGGCAGCACGCCCTCGACCTGATCGTCGACCACATGATCCCCGGCCGGTCCGCCACCCTGCGGCCCAGCACCCGCAAGGAGCTCGCAGCCACGGCGGTGCTGGCGATCCCGCTTGCCGAGGCCTCGATGAAGGCGCGCGCCGGGGACCCGGTCGACGAACCCGACGACGTGGCAGCCGGCGTGTGGGGTGGCTGCATCCCGCTGGCTCGTGTCTCGTCGGGTGCGGTGTCCTCGGCCGACTCGCACGGCGACGTACCCGAGGATGTCGCGCGCCGCGCCGTGGCGTTTGCCGGCGGTCGTGCCCGTCAGTGAAAGTCGGTGGCTGCGGGGACCCCGCCCCGCGAGGATGACTGCCATGGACGATCCTGGCCGATTCCTCGCGGCGTACGACGAGCAGCTCCGGACCGACGCCGAGACACCGAGCGCGGTCGCCGTGACGAGGCATGGTCCGTTGCGGCTGGTGACGTTCGCAGGTGGTCGCGGGTTCATCACCTATCAGGACCTCGACGGTGCGGACGCCACGGGCATCGTTCGACTCGTCGAAGCGGCACTCGCGCACTACCGGGCGGATCCCGAGATCACTCGGGTGGAGTGGAAGACCCGGGGGCACGACGAGGCGCCGGGACTGCACCAGTGCCTTGTCGATCACGGGTTCGTCGCTGAGGAAGCCGAGTCCATCATGATCGGCGAGGCACAGAGCCTGGCGGTCGACGTACCTCTGCCCGACGGCGTGACGCTGCGACAGGTCACCGCCCGGGACGACGTCTTCGCGATGAGTGCGATGAGTGCGCAGGCCTTCGGCGACTCGCCCAGTGAGGGCGTGGAGATGGCTGAGGCGCTGCTCCGCCGACTGTCCCTCGATGACGGGATGGAGCTGTGGGTCGCCGAAGCGGGCGGCCGGGTCGTCTCCGCAGGCCGCCTCGAGCCGGTTCCGGGGACCGACTTCGCCGGGATCTGGGGCGGCTCGACACTCAAGGAGTGGCGTGGCCAGGGGATCTACCGGGCACTGACGGCAGCGCGGGCGCGGTCGGCACTGCGTCAGGGCAAGACGTTCATCAACAGCGACTCCACCGAGTACTCGCGCCCCATCCTCGAGAGGTACGGCTTCGTCAAGGTCTCCACCACCACGCCGTACCTCTGGCAGCGCAGCTGACGGCGCCGGACGTCCTGTGTCCTCCAGGTTGATTGATGTCAATCAACCTGGAGAACAGGTCAGATCCCGATCGGGTGCCAGACCGTCTTCGCCTCGACGAACGCGGTCATCCCGGCGAGCCCCGGATCGGCGGTCCAGTCCGGCTCGGCGGCAGGCGCGCGGCGTACTCGCTTGAGGTTGTCGGCCGCAGCCACCTCGAGGGAGGTCGCGAGCTCGGCGTCACCGGCGATGCCGGATAGGTCGATGGCGTTGACGTCCATGTGGGAGGCCAGCCAGGGGCCGAGGGTGGCCGCGTCACCGGTGAGGATGTTGATGACACCACCCGGCACGTCGGAGGTCGCGAGGACCTCGGCGAAGGTGACCGCCGGGAGCGGACGCGCGTACGACGACACGACCACCGTGCTGTTGCCGGTGACGATGACGGGCGCGATCACGGAGACCAGGCCGAGCAGCGAGGACGCTTGCGGGGCCAGGACGCCGACGACGCCGGTCGGTTCGGGGGCGGTGTGGTTGAAGAACGGGCCCGCGACGGGGTTGGCGTTGCCGATCACCTGGGCGAGCTTGTCCGCCCAGCCGGCGTACCAGACGAGGCGGTCCACGGCCTGGTCGACCTGGTTGCGCGCGGCAGCAGCCGTGGCGCCCTCGGACTGGCGGACGGCCTCCTCGAACTGCGGGCGACGGTCCTCCATCACCTCGGCGATCCGGTAGACGACCTGGCCGCGGTTGTAGGCCGTCCGCGAGGACCAGCCGTCGAACGCCTTGCGTGCTGCGACGACGGCGTCGCGGACGTCCTTGCGCGACGCCAGTGCCGCGTTCGCCACGAACTTCCCCTTGCTGTCGGCCACTTCGTAGGAGTAGCCCGACTCCGAGCGCGGGAACGCGCCGCCGATGTAGAGCTTGTAGGTCTTGCGGACGTCGATGCGTGCCATCAGCGCTTCCCCCCGGAGATGTCCTCGGCCTTGAGGTAGGCAGCCAGGCCCTGCCGGCCACCTTCGCGGCCGTAGCCCGATTCCTTGTAGCCGCCGAACGGGCTGGCGGGATCGAATTTGTTGAACGTGTTGGCCCACACGACGCCGGCTCGGAGCTCGGACGCCATGTGCAGGATCCGCGAGCCCTTCTCGGTCCAGACCCCGGCCGACAGGCCGTACGGCGTGTTGTTGGCCTTCTCGACGGCCTCGGCCGGAGTGCGGAAGGTCAGCACGGACAGGACCGGGCCGAAGATCTCCTCGCGGGCGATCCGGTGGGCCTGGGTGACGCCGGTGAAGACCGTCGGCGCGAACCAGAAGCCCGAGGAAGGCAGGTCGCAGGCCGGCGACCAGCGGTCGGCGCCCTCGGCGTCACCGATGCCGGTGAGCTCGTGGATCCGCGCGAGCTGCTCGGCGGAGTTGATCGCACCGATGTCGGTGTTCTTGTCGAGCGGGTCGCCGACGCGGAGCGTGCTCATCCGGCGCTTCAGCTTCGTGAGCACCTCGTCAGCGATCGACTCCTGCACCAGCAGCCGCGATCCCGCACAGCAGACGTGGCCCTGGTTGAAGAAGATGCCGTTGACGATGCCCTCGACGGCCTGGTCGATGGCCGCGTCGTCGAACACGATGTTGGCGGCCTTGCCGCCGAGCTCGAGGGTGACCTTCTTGTCGGTCCCCGCGACCGCGCGCGCGATGGCCTTGCCGACGTCGGTCGACCCGGTGAAGGCGACCTTGTCGACGTCCGGGTGGCTGACGATCGCCTGGCCGGTCGAACCGGCGCCCGTCACGATGTTGACGACGCCGGGCGGGAGGTCGGCCTGCTGGCAGATCTCGGCGAACAGCAGGGCCGTCAGCGGTGTGGTCTCGGCCGGCTTCAGGACGACGGTGTTGCCGCACGCGAGCGCCGGCGCGATCTTCCACGCGAGCATCAGCAGCGGGAAGTTCCACGGGATGACCTGGCCGGCCACGCCCAGCGGCTGCGGGTTCGCACCGAGCCCGGCGTGCTCCAGCTTGTCGGCCCAGCCGGCGTAGTAGAAGAAGTGAGCGGCGACGATCGGTACGTCGACGTCCCGGCTCTCCTTGATCGGCTTGCCGTTGTCGATGGACTCCAGGACGGCCAGCTCGCGGCCGCGCTCCTGAATGATCCGGGCGATCCGGAAGAGGTACTTGGCCCGTTCCTTGCCCGACATCCGCGACCACCCGCGGAACGCGCGCCGCGCGGCCTTCACGGCGAGGTCGACGTCCGCGTCACTGGCCTCGGCGATCTCGGCGAGGGTCTCCTCGGTGGCCGGGTTGATGGTCTTGAACGACGAGCCGCGTCCGTCGACGAACTCGCCGTCGATGAACAGGCCGTACGACGCCTTGATGTCGACGATGCTGCGCGACTCGGGCGCAGGGGCATATTCGAAGGCCATGTCCTCAGTCCAGGGTGAAGTAGTCGGGACCGCTGTAGCGGCCGGTCGTCAGCTTGGTGCGCTGCATCAGCAGGTCGTTGAGGAGCGTCGACGCACCGAACCGGAACCAGTCCGGGTCCAGCCAGTCGTCGCCGGCGATCTCGTTGACCATCACGAGGTACTTGATCGCGTCCTTGGCCGTGCGGATGCCGCCCGCGGGCTTCACACCGATCTGCACGCCCGTCGCCTCGCGGAAGTCGCGGACCGCCTCGAGCATCACGAGCGTGACGGGCAGCGTCGCCGCCGGCTGCACCTTGCCGGTGGAGGTCTTGATGAAGTCGGTGCCGGCGAGCATCGCCAGCCACGACGCGCGGCGGACGTTGTCGTAGGTCTGCAGCTCGCCGGTCTCGAAGATCACCTTGAGGTGGGCGTGCGTGCCGTCCGGCCGCACGCACGCGTCG
>NZ_JBMCZA010000163.1:8806-10544 GCF_048654705.1 Nocardioides sp. CPCC 206348 | reverse complement strand
CCCGCGAGGAAGGCACCGCGGTCGATCACCATGTCGATCTCGTCGGCGCCCATCGCGACGGCGTCGCGCGTGTCGGCGAGCTTGATGTCCATGGACGCGCGGCCGCTGGGGAACGCGGTGGCCACGGCCGCGACGTTCACCTGGTCGCCGACGATCGCCTTCACCTCACCGACCAGGTCGCCGTACACGCAGACGGCGGCGGTCGAGGGGCAGGTCGGGTCGGCCGGGTCCGGGTGCAGCGCCTTCGCAGCGAGCGCCCGCACCTTGCCGGGAGTGTCCTGGCCCTCGAGGGTCGTCAGGTCGACCATGCGGATGGCCAGGTCGATCGCCCATGCCTTCGCGGTCGTCTTGATCGAGCGCGTCCCGAGTCCTGCTGCGCGTGCTTCGGCGCCCACCTGGTCGACGCCCGGCAGGCCGTGCAGGAACCGGCGCAGCGATGCTTCGCTGGCCGTCACTTCGGAGTACGCCGCGAGTCCCGGATGGGGATCGGTGGGGGCGGTGGTCGGCATCTGCCCAGCATAGGGTTGCGGGCGTGGAGAGCGAAGGCGTGAAGAAGGCGGAACGGTTCAGCACCGGCGGCATGGTCGGCGGCGTGTGCGGGATCGTCGGCGTCGCGGTCGTGCTGGTGCTGGGCAGCCTCGACTCGACGAACAGCATGCCGGCCTGGGCCTACCCGGCCGGTGCGCTCGCGATGGTCCTGATCTGGACCGTGCTGCTGCGTCCTGCGCTGGTGCTCGGCGAGCACGACGTGGAGCTGCGCAACATCCTGCACAGTCGCTGGATCCCGTACGCGCGGATCACCGAGGTCATGGTCGAGCTCGTCACCACGTTCGTCACCGACGAGGGCAAGTACGTCGCCAGTGGCTTCGGGCGCTCCCGGCGCAGGATCCGGCGTGACACCCGCGGCCTCGTCGAGGAACAGCCGTCGAATCCGTCGCTCGGCTGGATGGTCAAGAAGAAGCTCGAGCGCCGCATCGATGACGCCCGGTTCCTGGGTGGCGAACCGGGTTCCCTCCGCCATGCCTGGGCGTGGCCCGAGATCGCCGCGCTGGTGGTGGCGGCCGTCGCGACCCTGGTGACGGCGCTCGTCAGCTGAGGCTCGTCAGAGCCCCGCTGCTGTCGCGATGTCGGTGCGCAGCGCGAGCAGGCCGGTGGCCGCCTCGGTGCGGGCCGTCGCGACGTCTCCGTCACGGACGGGGACGACCACCTCGAGGTAGCACTTGATCTTCGGCTCCGTCCCGCTCGGGCGTACGACGACACGGCCGCCGTCCGCGGTGCGATAGCGCAGCCCGTCGGTCGGCGGCAGGTCCTTCGACCCGGTGGTCAGGTCCTCCACGGACACCACGGCGGACCCGCCGAGCGTGGTCGGCGGCGTGGCCCGCAGCTGCGCCATGGCGGCCGCGATGACGGACAGGTCGGTCACGCGCACCGACAGCTGGTCGGTCGCGTGCAGGCCGTAGGTGACGGCGATGTCGTCGAGCAGGTCGAGCAGCCCGCGACCCTCGGCCTTCGCCGCGGCCGCGATCTCGCAGAGCATCAGCGCCGCGGAGACGCCGTCCTTGTCGGCGACGTGCGTCGGGTCGACGCAGTAGCCGAGCGCCTCCTCGTAGCCGAAGACGAGGTCCGGCAGCCGGCCGATCCACTTGAAGCCGGTGAGGGTCTCGACGTACGGCTGGCCATGGGCGGCAGCCATCGTGCCGAGCAGCGACGAGGACACGATCGACGTCGCATAGACGCC
>NZ_JBMCZA010000163.1:6440-8753 GCF_048654705.1 Nocardioides sp. CPCC 206348 | reverse complement strand
ACGGCCGCGGCGGCCCGGTCGGCGTCGGGGTCGTTGGCGATCACGATGTCGGCACCGTTGGTGGTCGCCAGTGCGATGGCGAGGTCGATCGCGCCGGGCTCCTCCGGGTTCGGGAAGGCGACGGTCGGGAAGTCGGCGTCGGGGTGTTCCTGGGCCGGAACGATCTCCGGGGCGTCGAAGCCGGCGGTCTCGAGCACGGCAGGCAACGCGCTCGCGCCGACGCCGTGCAGCGGCGTGTAGACGATCTCCAGGTCGCGCGGTCCGTCGCCGGCGATGCCGGCGGCCCGGTCGAGGTAGGCGTCGATGATGCCCTCGTCGAGCACCCGGCCCTTGGCGGCCTTCAGTGACGCGCGCGGCACGGACGCGAGCGATCCGACCGCGTCGATCCGCTCGGCGATGCCGCTGTCGGCCGGCGGCACGATCTGGCTGCCGTCGCCGAGGTACACCTTGTAGCCGTTGTCCTGGGGCGGGTTGTGGCTCGCGGTCACCATCACCCCCGCGACACAGCCGAGCTCGCGGATCGCGAACGCCAGCAGCGGCGTCGGCAACGGACGGGGGAGCAGCAGCGGGCGCAGGCCCGCCCCGCTCATCACCTCGGCCGTGTCCTGGGCGAACACGTCGGAGTTGTGGCGGGCGTCGTACCCGATGACGACGGAGGCGCCCGGCTCGGCGCCCTCGCCGAGGAGGTACGACGCCAGGCCGGCCGCCGCCCGGATCACGACGATGCGGTTCATCCGGTTGGGCCCCGCACCGAGCTCGCCGCGCAGGCCCGCCGTACCGAACTCCAGCGTCCCGCGGAAGCGGTCGGCCAGGTCGGCCTGGGCCTCGGCGTCACCGCCCTCGACCGCCGCGATGATGCTGGAGAGCTCGGCACGGGTGTGCTCGTCGGGGTCCTCGGCGAGCCAGGCCCGGGCGCGGGAGATGAGGACGTCGGCGTCGGGCGTGGTCATGCAGGGCAGGTTAGTGCTCAGGCATCGATGGTGGTCATGTCGCCGTACCGCGCACCCGCCACGGCGTCGCGCGGGACCGCGTCCGCGAGGGCTGCCAGGTCCGCCTCCGTGAGGACGAGGTCCGCGGCGCCGATGTTCTCCTCGAGGTACTTCACCCGCTTGGTGCCGGGGATCGGTACGACGTCCTCACCCTGGGCAAGGACCCAGGCGAGGGCGAGCTGTCCCGGGGTGCAGCCGTGCTGTGCGGCGATCTCGGTGATCCGGTCGACGAGGACCAGGTTGGTCGCCAGGTTGTCTCCCTGGAAGCGCGGGAAGTACGCGGTCGAGCGGCTGTCGCCGGCGTCCGGCTCGGCGGTGATCGCGCCCGTCAGGATGCCCCGGCCGAGCGGTGAGTAGGGCACCAGGCCGATGCCGAGCTCGCGGATCGTCGGGAGGATCTCGTCCTCGATGTCGCGGGTGAAGAGGGAGTACTCCGTCTGGAGGGCGGTGATCGGGTGCACGGCGTGTGCGCGCCGGATCGTCTCCGCCGAGGCCTCGGACAGCCCGAGGTGGCGGACCTTGCCGGCCTCGACGAGCTCCTTCATGGCGCCGACGGTCTCCTCGATCGGGACGGTCTTGTCGACGCGGTGCTGGTAGTAGAGGTCGATGTGGTCGACGCCCAGCCGCTGGAGCGAGGCGTCGCACGCGGTATGCACGTACTCCGGTGTGCCGTTGATCCGGATGCGAGTGCCGTCGGCACCGCGCTCGTTGCCGAACTTGGTGGCGAGCTGGACCTCGTCGCGACGACCAGCGATCGCCTTGCCGACGAGCCGTTCGTTGGTGAACGGGCCGTACATGTCGGCGGTGTCGAGGAACGAGCCGCCGAGGTCGAGGGCGCGGTGGATGGTGGCGATGCCGCCGGCCTCGTCGGGGGAGCCGTAGAACTCCGACATGCCCACGCAGCCGAGGCCGAGGGCGGAGACGGTGAGGGGAGAGGTCGTGCCGAGAATGCGTGTCGAGAGGGTCATGTCCACCAGCAAACTCCTTGGAGTGCGCTCCAGGTCAAGCGATCGCCCTCGATCGGCGCAGGCGGTCCTCGTAGATGCCGATCTTGTGGTCGATCGCACCCAGGTGCGACGTGACCTCGGCGAGCTGCTGCAGGACGTGCTCGCGATGCGCCTGGAGGAGCTCGAGCCGCTGCGGCTCGTTGCCGTCACCCGCCCGGACCAGGTCGGCGTACCGGCGTACGTCGCGGATGGGCATGCCGGTGGCGCGCAGTCGCGTGACGAGGACGATCCAGCGGACGTCCTCCTCGTCGTACCGGCGATGGCCCGAGGACGAGCGCGGGACCGGACGGAGCAGGAGGCCGTCCTTCTCGTAGTAG
>NZ_JBMCZA010000163.1:6048-6430 GCF_048654705.1 Nocardioides sp. CPCC 206348 | reverse complement strand
TCCGCGATCGTGAGTCCGGGCATGCCCGAGTGTCGCTCCTGAAGTGCACTCCAGGTCAAGCCCGCCGGGATGCACGCCGGTCGTCCATGATGGAGGGGTGCGCCGGTCCTACTCCTTCGCGAGCTCGTGGGAGGTCGCTGCGCCCGTGGATGCGGTGGCGACCGCGCTGACCGACCTCGAGCACTACCCGCAGTGGTGGCCCCAGGTCCGCGCGGTCGCCAAGCTCGGCCCGGACACGGCGTGGGTGCGGTGCCGGTCGTCGTTGCCGTACACGCTCGACCTGGTCCTCGACGCCGTCACCCGGCTCCCGCCGGTGGTCGAGGTGAGGATCAGCGGTGACCTCGAGGGGTACGCCCGGTTTGCGCTCGCGGCGACGACCGGT
>NZ_JBMCZA010000163.1:5464-5997 GCF_048654705.1 Nocardioides sp. CPCC 206348 | reverse complement strand
CCCGTGATGACGTGGAACCACGACCGGATGATGGCGGGCTGTCGTCGCGGCCTGGCCGCCCGGTTGGCCCCGGTCAGGCCGCCATGGCCCGCTGCTTCGCAATGAACCTGGTGGCCATCTTGTTCACGAACGTGGGCGCGAGCCGGCCGACCCGCCAGGCCATCCGGGCCTGCCGCGGTTCGATGACCAGCGCCCGGTCGGCGGCCACGGCCTCGAGGACGCGCAGGGCCAACAGGTCGGGGTCGACGGGGTTCTTGACGCCCTGGCCCTCGAGGTAGAAGTCGCGGCCGCGATAGCTGCCGATCTCGCCCTTGTCGAGGATCGGGGTGTCGACCGCGGCGGGGCACACGACGGTCACGCCGATCCCGTGGGACGCCGCCTCGGTCCGCAACGCCAGCGACAGCCCGACCACCGCGTGCTTGGTCGCGACGTACGACGTCATCAGGCCGGCCGCCATCAGCCCGCCCATCGAGGCGGTGTTCACGATGTGCCCTGAGCCCTGCGTGATCATCTGTGGGTACGCCGCGTGCACA
>NZ_JBMCZA010000163.1:2609-5454 GCF_048654705.1 Nocardioides sp. CPCC 206348 | reverse complement strand
AGGCTCAGCGGTGACCTCGAGGGGTACGCCCGGTTTGCACTCGCGGCGACGACAGGCGGCACCCGGCTCGACTTCCAGCAGGAGGTGGTGGTGTCCGGAGTGTTGGGGGCCCTGTCGGGGATCGCCCGCCCGGTGATGACGTGGAACCACGACCGGATGATGGCGGGTTGTCGCGAGGGGTTGGCGCGGCACGTGCTCGCTGGTTGAGTGCGAGGCGCTGGGTGCGCGTGACCGCCGGTGGTTGAGGTGCGAGGAGCGTAGCGACGAGCCTCGAAACCCCCACCTGTGGACAACTCGGCCTGATCAGAGGCCCGTGTCGGAGGCCGCGCGGTCGTGTTGATGGCAGGGCTGTCGGCCATCAGGCTTCCTCGGTCCTTGGGTCCTCGAGCGAGTTGAGTACAGCAACCCTGCCCAAGGTGCGCCAGAACCGCGAGGCTCCACCCATGCAGCCCGAGCAAGGACCCGTCCCGACCGGCGGGAAGCGACTGGCTCCTGCCGCACTCCTCGTCGCGATCGTGGCGTCCATGTGGCTTGTCGGTGGAGCTCACATCTGGCGCGTCGAGGTCCGAGAAGTCGCAACCTTCGGGCTGGAACAAACGCCGCCTGGAACAGTCGGGGACCCCGGCTGGCTTGTCACCGCGCTGTTCACGATTCCGTTTGCGATGGTCGTGGGCTGGACGCTGAGACGCAGCCGCAGCCGATGGCCTGTCGCGATCGTGGCCACGATTCCAGCGGTCGCGATGGCGGTCTGGTTCTCGGTGTTGTTCATGGCCGGCCGATTCGCTGGCGACGACAGCCCCGTCGAGACGTTCGAGATCGAGTTCGCCTGGCTCATGTTCGGGTGCACGGCGTCCCTTCACGCCGTGACCGTAGGTGTCGCGACGATTCCCGTCAGGGTGTGGGCGGGCCTGATCTGCCACCGCAGCGATGTCCGGAATTAGATTGCGAGTGCTGATGGAGCGCGAAGGCCTGATCCGCCACCTCGTTCTGGCGGCGCTGGGCGCGGTCTTGCTGCTGGTCCTCTCGGGTCCGTTGCACTGGGGCCCAGTCTTGGATTTCGAGGGATGGGTGTGGGCTGCGTTGCTCGTGCCGGCGGTGGCGCTCGGTGCAATGGCGGGGCTTCTTGACGGCGCGCTCACTGCCTCGGCTGAGGCGGGAGCCGCCGGCCGGTTGTTCGCCGTCGTGCTCGAACTTGCCGTCTTGGTGCCACTGTGGTGGGTCGCGGTGTTCATGCTGGGTTGGTCGGGGCAGATCGACGGGCAGAGTGCCGACCCGTCCACAGTGATGGTGCCGATCGTGGGTTGGTTGGTCGGCCCCACGGTGCTGCACCTCGTGGCCGGCAAGCTCCGGCAACACCTACGAGCGTCCCCGGGTTGGCTCCGATCGGAGCCCAGTTCCGCCCTCCACGACCAGTAACCGCTCCCCGGCGCGACGCGCCATCCGCGGGTGTGGTTCCTGAGCCGCTTGCCCAACTGCTGGCTGGCGTCAGGACGATGAACCGGTCGAGCTGAGCGCCCGCTGCTTCGCGATGAACTTCGTGGCCATCTTGTTCACGAAGGTGGGTGCGAGCCGACCGATCCGCCAGGCCATCCGGGCCTGCCGCGGCTCGATGACCAGCGCCCGGTCGGCGGCCACCGCCTCGAGGGCGCGCAGGGCCAACAGGTCGGGGTCGACGGGGTTCTTGATGCCCTGGCCCTCGAGGTAGAAGTCGCGGCCGCGGAACGCGCCGAACTCGCCCTTGTCGAGGATCGGGGTGTCGACGGCCGCCGGACAGACCGCGGTGACGCCGACGCCGTACGCCGCTGCCTCGGTCCGCAACGCCAGGGACAGCCCGACCACCGCGTGCTTGGTGGTGACGTACGACGTCATCAGGCCGGCCGCCATCAGTCCGCCCATCGATGCCGTGTTGACGATGTGGCCGGAGCCTTGCCTGATCATCTGCGGGTACGCCGCGTGCACGCCGTGGACGACGCCGCGGATGTTGACGTCGATGATCGCGTTCCACTGGTCGAGCGTGAGGTCCTCGGTGTTGCCGAGGAAGGTGATGCCGGCGTTGTTGAACATCAGGTCCAGGTGCCCGCGCTCGGCGACCACTGCGTCGACGGCCTGCTGCACGTCGTCGGGGGAGGTGACGTCGACCCGGCGAGCGGTCGCGGAGCCGAGCCCGGTCGCCGTACGAGCCACCGACTCGGCGCTGGCGAGGTCGACGTCCGCACACACGACGTGCGCGCCGGCGCCCACGAGGGCCCGGGTCAGCGCGGCGCCGATCCCGGAGCCGCCCCCGGTGACGATCGCCGTCTTGCCGGTGAGGTCGGGGGCGCTCATGCGAAGGCCTTCTCGATCAGCCCGACGAGGTCGGGGTAGCGCTTGAGGTGGGCGCCGCCGTTGATGGCGAGCACCTCGCCCGTGATCCACGCGGCGTCGTCGGAGAGCAGGAAGCGGACAGCGGCGCCGATCTCGGACGGTTCTCCCGAACGGCCGAGCGGGGTGTTCTCGAGGTACTCGTCGCGGATCCCGGCGATGTCCATGGCCGGTGCGGTCAGCGGGGTGACGACCAGGCCGGGCGCGACCGCATTGACCCGGACGCCGCGGGGCCCGAGCTCCAGTGCGGTGACCTCGGTGAGGGCGACGAGGCCCGCCTTCGCTGCGCAGTACGCCGCCAGGCCGGTGCCCGGCTGACGGGCATTGAGCGACGACAGGGACACGAGCGAGCCGCCGTCGGCGATGCGCTTCCCGGCGTGCTTGAGCACGAGGAAGGCGCCGGTCAGGCAGACGTCGACGACGCGCCGCCACTCGGCCGCGTCGTGGTCGACGACGCGGGACAGCGTGCTGACGCCCGCGCAGT
>NZ_JBMCZA010000163.1:298-2516 GCF_048654705.1 Nocardioides sp. CPCC 206348 | reverse complement strand
CGATCACGACGCGATGGCCGGCGGCAGCCAGGGAGTGGGCGGTGGCGGCCCCAATCCCCGAGGCGCCTCCGATGACGACCGTTACCCGCATGAACCCATCTCCTGACATTCGTCTGTTCCAGTTGACACGTGTCAACTCGCGGTCCTAACGTGACGCCCGTCACCCGAAGTTGTCAAGCCGAACTGTCCGGCCGAACTGTCCGGCCGAACTGTCCAGGAGGAACGCATGCGACGCTCGACTGTCGCCGTGATCGGGGCCGGCATCAGCGGCCTGACGATGAGCAAGATGCTCGCCGACTACGGGCTGGAGTTCGCGACCTTCGAGTCCTCGGACCGGGTCGGCGGCAACTGGGCGTTCGGCAACCCGAACGGTCACAGCAGCGCCTACAAGTCGCTGCACATCGACACCTCGAAGCACCAGCTGTCCTTCAAGGACTTCCCGATGCCCGACGAGTACCCCGACTTCCCGCACCACACCCAGGTCAAGGAGTACCTCGACAGCTACACCGACGCGTTCGACCTGCGCCGCCACATCGAGTTCGAGAACGGCGTGCTGGCCGCCCGTCGGCTGCCCGCCGAGGAGGGCGGCGGCTGGGAGCTCGAGACCGAGCGCACCGGCACCCGCCGCTTCGACGTCCTGCTCGTCGCCAACGGCCACCACTGGGATCCGCGCTTTGCCGAGAAGCCCGGCGAGTTCACCGGTACGACGATGCACTCGCACGCGTACATCGACCCGAGCTCGCCGTACGACCTCAAGGGCAAGCGGATCCTGATCATCGGCCTGGGCAACAGTGCTGCCGACATCGCCGTGGAGCTGTCGAGCAAGACGCTCGACAACGAGGTGATGATCTCGACGCGATCGAGCGCGTGGATCGTGCCGAAGTACTTCGCAGGCAAGCCGGCCGACAAGTACTACCGGACCTCGCCGCACATCCCGTTCGCATGGCAGCGCAAGTTCGTCCAGGTCATGCAGCCGCTCACCGCCGGCCGGCCCGAGGACTACGGCCTGCCGACGCCCAACCACAAGTTCTTCGAGGCGCACCCGACCCAGTCGGTCGAGCTGCCGCTGCGGCTCGGATCGGGCGACCTGAGCGCCAAGGGCGACATCGAACGCTTCGACGGCCAGACCGTGCACTTCGTCGACGGCACGTCCGCTGACTTCGACGTCGTCATCCACGCGACCGGGTACAACATCACGTTCCCGTTCTTCGACCCCGAGTTCCTCAGCGCACCCGAGAACCACATCCGGCTCTACAAGCGGATCTTCAAGCCGGGCATCGACGACCTCGCCTTCATCGGCTTCGCCCAGTCGACGCCGACCCTCTTCCCGTTCGTGGAGTGCCAGACGCGGCTCGTCGCGGCCTGGCTGGCAGGTCGGTACGCGCCGCCGTCGGAGGCCGAGATGGAGCGCGTCATCGACGAGGACACGCAGAAGTACACCGCGCACATGGTGCAGCGGCCGCGGCACACCCAGCAGCTCGACTTCTTCCTCTACGAGCACGACATCCGGGTCAAGGAGATCCCTGCCGGTGGCGTGCGGGCAGGAGCGGCGCGATGAGCGACGGGAGCAGCGGGACCGGCGAGGAGCGCAGCTGGGCGCGGATGGTCGACCGGCGCAGCGTCAACCGCGGCGACCTGCGCCGTGCCGCACTGCTGGAGGCCTTCGACGGGCTGCTCCGCGAGCAGAGCCTCGAGCAGGTCAACGTCGCGGAGATCTCGCGGCGCGCGGGCGTGACGCGTTCGGCCTTCTACTTCTACTTCGAGAGCAAGGCCGTCGCCGTCCTCGCCCTGATGGCGGAGCTGTACGACGACGCGTCGGAAGCCACCGACCTCCTGGTCAAGGCCGAGGGTGAGCCGCGGGAACGGGTCCGCAACGTCCTGGCCACCCTGTTCGACTCGGTGGACCGCACCCCGCACACCTACCGTGCACTGCTCGAGGCACGGGCCAGCAGCCCGTCCGTGCAGGAGCTCTGGGACGCGGGACGCGCCGAGTTCGCGACGATGGCCGCCGACATGATCCGCCGCGAGCGGGCCAGTGGGCACGCCATCGACGGCCCGGATCCGGCAGCCCTCGCCGCCGTACTCCTCGACCTGAACGACCACTCGATCGAGCGTCACGCCCGGGGTTCCGGACCGGGCCGTGAGCAGCACATCGACGCCATCACCCACCTCTGGATCCAGGCCATCTACGGGAGCACCTCGTGACGAACTTCAGCTT
>NZ_JBMCZA010000163.1:0-222 GCF_048654705.1 Nocardioides sp. CPCC 206348 | reverse complement strand
CGGCATCCACGCCGTCACCTTCGACTACCGCGGCTTCGGGGCCAGTGACGGAGATCCGCGCCAGGTCGTCTCCCTGGCCGGACAGGTCGCCGACGTACACGCAGCGATCGACGCCGCGAAGCGGCTCGACGGCGTCGACCCGGAGCGGGTGGTCCTGTGGGGGATCTCGCTCGGTGGCGGTCACGTCGTGTCGGTGGCGGCGGAGCGGTCCGACGTGGTCGC
>NZ_JBMCZA010000162.1:57568-66438 GCF_048654705.1 Nocardioides sp. CPCC 206348 | reverse complement strand
TGCCATGACGCCGCGTCGCACACGGACGTTTCATGGCTACATCAGCGCTCGGGCCTGGTCCTTTTCCATCATCACCCCCTTACTCCCTAAGGACTTCGCATGCTCCGCACCATTGACCGGCTCCGCGCCGCCCGTCGCGACAACCGCGGCTTCACCCTCATCGAGCTCCTCATCGTGATCATCATCCTCGGCGTGCTCGCCGCGGTCGTGGTGTTCTCGGTTCGCGGCATCACGAACAATGCTGCAGAGTCTGCTTGCAAGACTGAGTTCCGTACGGTTGAGACTGCCATCGAGGCGTACTACGCCGACGGTCTCGGTGACCCCGCTAACCTCCAGGACCTCGTTGACGAGGGCTTCCTCAAGGCGGTTCCGACCGACTACGTCACGGGCCTTGGTACGAACACCGCTGGCGACCCGATCGCCACCGGGGTGGACTGCACCACCCTCTGAGTTCGGCTTCTGACATGGAGGGTCGCCGCTCCGGCGGCGGCCCTCCTTCGGCCTCTAGGTGAGGAACCATCGGATGTTCCACCACGTGCACCGCATCGGTGACCGGATCGATCAGTTGCTGGCCGCCCTCTGGGAGGTCAAGGGAACGGACCTGCTGCTTACGGTTGGACTCCCGCCGATGCTGCGGGTGGACGGCTCGCTGGCGCCAGTCCCGGGTCAGTCCGCGCTGACGGCTGAGGAGACCGAGGCCCTGCTCGCGGAAGTACTCAGTCCGGAGCAACAGGCCGCTTGGGCGTCCAAGCACGAGTACGATTTCTCTTTTTCGTGGCGCGAACACGCCCGAATCCGCGGCAATGCCTTCACCCAGCGCGGCCTCACCGCCGTCGCGCTGCGGATGATCCCGCGTCAGGTTCCAACTCCCGATGACCTTGGCTTGCCTCCTGCGCTCCGCGAGCACGCGATGAAGCACCAGGGCTTGATCCTGATGACCGGACCGACGGGCTCGGGCAAGTCGACGACGTTGGCGTCGCTGATCGACCTGATCAACACCAACCGTGGCTGCCACATCATCACGGTCGAGGATCCGATCGAGTACGTCCACGACCACAAGATGGCGGCGGTCAACCAGCGTGAGGTCGGCACCGACACCAAGAGTTTCCCCAATGCGCTGAAGTCAGTCCTACGTGAGGACCCCGACGTTCTGTTGGTCGGCGAGATGCGCGACCTCGAGTCCATCGCGTTCGCGCTGACCGTGGCCGAGACCGGCCACCTGGTCTTCGCCACCCTGCACACCAACGACACGGCGCAGTCAGTCGGCCGCATGATCGATGTCTTCCCGGCTGAGCAACAAGCCCAGATCCGAGTGCAACTCGCTGCGGCGCTCAGTTGCGTTGTGTACCAGCGGCTGATCCCGCGGGTCGGCGGCGGAATGATCGCGGCTTTTGAGGTACTCGTGGCCACTCCCTCGGTGCGCAACCTGATCAAGGAAGGCAAGACACACCAGTTGCGAAACTCGTTGGTTACTGGTGCTCAAGACGGGATGATCACGCTGGAAAAGTCGCTCTCACAACTGATCCAGGAAGGCATCGTGACCGAAGAGGATGCCGCCGCGCGCAGCCTCTACCCCAAGGACATCGAGGCCCGCCCGCGGTTCACCGCCGGCGTGGGCCGGTAAGGGCGTAGCTCCACATGCGGTTGAAGGGCAAGCACAGCAAGGTCGAGGCGCCGATCCTGGCGCCCCGGACCGACGAGGACGACGAGCGGATCGGCCGCATCCTCGTGGGTGCCGGCCGAGTCCAGCCCTATCAACTGGACGCGGTACGCGCCCAAGAAGGTGGTTCGCTGGCGACGAAGTTGATCGACGCCGGTCACATCTCTGACGACATCTTGGCCAGCACGCTGGCAGAGCACCACCAAGTCGGTGTTGCCGACTTCCGGGCGCTGACGCCGGATCCGGACGCGGTTGCCCTGCTCACCCGTGACCAGGCGAACGCCCTCGAAGCGCTCCCGGTCGCCTCTGACGAGAACAGTGTCACGGTGGCGCTCCTGGATCCCTCGCCGGAGCGCATCCAGGCGCTGGCGACCGTGATCGGTCGTGGTGTGCGTCCCTTGGTGGCCACACGACGCGACCTCGAGCGCGGGATCGCGACGTCGTACCGTGCGACCGGTGAAGTCGGCGGCCAGATCCAAGCCTTCGAGGCTCGCGATGTGCTCCGCAGAGAGGCAGCTGGCCTCGACACGGTCAGCGTCAACGAGGACGCTCCCGTCGTCCAAGTTGTGCGCAAGGTCATTACTCAGGCTTTGCGTGACCGGGCTTCCGATATTCACGTGGAGCCGGCGGGTGAGCGCGTGAGGGTGCGTTTCCGGATCGACGGAGCTCTCACGGAAGTGTTGGACCTGCCTGGTTCGATCGGTCCCGCCATCGTGAGCCGGATCAAGATCCTAGGCGGAATGAACATCGTTGAGCGCCGGCGCCCCCAAGACGGTCAGATCAGCATGGAGGTCGACGGTCGTGATCTCGACATCCGCGTCTCGACGACGGCGGTGGTCGGTGGCGAGAAGGTCGTCATGCGACTCCTTGACAAGAGTCGATCGCTCTTCAAGCTGGAGCAGCTCGGCATGCCCTCGGACACCGCTGCGCGCTACTCCCAACTGATCCGCTCGCCGTTCGGCATGGTCATTTGTGCCGGACCCACCGGTGGCGGCAAGACCACGACGCTGTACGCATCGTTGGGGGAGCTCAACACCCCCGAAAAGAACCTGATGACCATTGAAGACCCGGTTGAGTACACCTTCGATTCGATCAATCAGATCCAGATCAACGAGGCGGCGGGAATCACCTTCGCCGGCGGGCTGAAGTCCATTCTGCGCCAAGACCCGGACGTGATCTTGGTCGGCGAGATCCGCGACGTTGATACCGCTCGGATCGCCGTGCAGTCGGCGCTGACAGGCCACTTCGTGTTGTCCTCGCTGCACGCTACGGAGGCAGTATCGGCGCTCTATCGCCTCTTGGACATGGGCATTGAGGCATTTCTCATCGCGTCCTCGGTGACGGCGGTGGTGGCCCAGCGACTCGTTCGTCGCAGTTGCACGTCTTGTCTGTCGCCGTTCGAACCGTCCCCAGAGGAGCTTGCCTTCGTGCGGAGCTTTGGCGGGCAGGAGCCGATCGGAGGCTGGAGACACGGGACCGGGTGCCACTTCTGCGCGCACACTGGCTACCTTGAGCGGATCGGTGTTTACGAGATGCTCGTCGTCACCGACGAGGTCCGTGAGCTGATCGTCGACCACGCGCCGCACGATCAGATGCGCAAGCTCGCGCAGGCTCAAGGCATGCGTACGCTTCAAGAGCAAGCGGTCCGGCTTGTCAGCGACGGGACCACCACTGCCGCTGAGGTCATGCGCTCGATCTATGTGGCGGGGGTCTGATATGCCGAAGTTCGCGTACGTCGCTGTGGATCTGGACGGGCAGCGCATCAAGGGCACGCACAAGGCTGCCAGTCGGTCCGACGCCGAAGTCGCTCTGTTTCAACGTGACCTGCGGGACTTGCGTGTCACCGAGCGGAAGAGTGTCTTGCAGTACGAGATCTCCGGCCCGCGCATCAAGCGCGAGCACGTGATGCACTTGTCGCGACAGATCGCTGCGTTCCTCCGTGCCGGACTCCCGATCCTGGACGCCGTCCACTCGATCGGCCAGGAGAGCGACAACTCATCCCTGCGACGGATGATGCACGAGATCGAGGACGGCTTGCGCACCGGGGAGCGCTTTTCGGACACCCTGGAGCGATATCCCAAGGTGTTCCCGGAGTTCTACCGCGGCATCGTCCGGTCGGCGGAATTGACGGGCGAACTCGACACTGTGCTGTCGAGGCTGGCGATCTATATCGAGCGCGATCTTGAGGCGCGACGAAAGATCAAGAGCGCCATGATCTACCCGATCGCCGTCGCGATCATGTCCGTGGTGACCGTGCTTGTGCTGGCGCTGTATGTGTTGCCGAAGTTCGAGGACTTCTTCGCTGACCTCGACGCCGAACTGCCATTGCCGACCCGGATGTTGCTCGCCTTCACCGACTTCCTCGGCGAATGGTGGTGGGCTCTGTCCGCGGGATTTATAGGCATTGTTCTGCTCTTCGTAATCTCCCAGCGGTTCTCTCGCGGCAAGTATGTTTGGCACGCCTTTTTGCTGAAGGTTCCGGTACTGGGCGAGACCATTCAGTACGCCTTGGTCGAGCGGTTCTGCCGGGTGATGGCCTCGATGGTGGGGGCCGGTGTCAACTTGCCGGAGGCAATTCGGGTTGCGAGTGATTCGCTGAAGAACAGGGTCTTCATCAAGCGGCTCAACGGCGTGACCGAGCAGATGCTTGAAGGTCAGGGCATTGCCGGCCCGCTGGCTCGCACCGGGCTCTTTCCCGGGACAGCAACCGCAATGCTTCGCGTCGGCGAAGACACCGGATCCATGGACACCCAACTTGAGGTGACCGCCGAATACTACGAAGACGAGCTCGATTACAAGATCAACAAGTTGACGGCGCTATTCGAGCCCATTGTGATCGTTGTCATGGGAGGCATCGTCGGCTTCGTGGCTGTGGCGCTCGTTTCCGCGATGTACGGCATCTTCGATCAGGTCGAACTCTGATGGACGGCCACGACCGGGGCGACGGCTTCCGCTCCGATCGGGGCGCGACGCTGATCGAGGTTCTGGTCGCTCTCTCGATCTTGAGCGTGGCGGCGGTGGCGATCCTCGCCGGCCTCCAGCTGAGTATCAAGACCTCCGACATTCATCGCAAGCAGTCCACCGGCGGGGCCTATGTGCGCAGTTACGCCGAGGCCATCGAGACCTTTCTAGATGACCCGGACAACTACGTTAGGTGCGCCTCTGCTGCTGACTACGCACCCGACGAGGTGGACTTCGATGTACCCGACGGCTATGAGGCGTCCATCGAGCAAGCCTTGCCACTATCCGGTGACGGGTCGGTTGCTGCCGGTGCGTGCCCTGGCGCCGACACCGGCCTGCAGCGGATCCGGGTCATTGTCAAGAGCGACGACGATCGCGCCGTAGAGAAGTTGACGATCGTTGTTCGCAAGGCCTGCGGATCGGGGTCCTCGTGCTCGTGAGAGACAGATTGCCAGGTTCGCGTCGGGCGGACAGTGGATTCACGCTGATCGAACTACTGATCACCGTTGCGATCATGGGTGTCATTATCTCGGCGCTGGCGGGGGTCGTCATCAGCTACTTCAGAAACATCGCCGACACTCAGTCGCGTCTCACTGAGTCCCAGGATGTGCAGTTCGCCGCTACGTATTGGCAGCGGGACGTCGCCAGTATGGGTGTTCGGATCTACGACGAGACGACTAAGACCTTTCCGCTGCAAGATTCCATCAACACCACCCCGGCCTGTGCCTTGCCAGCGGGTGACGTCGTGGTGACTTTGGCGTGGAGCGAGTTCACCTCGCTGGACTCCACCGATAACGGCGAGGTGGTCACTGTCAGCTATGTGGCGACGGGCGCCAGCGCGCCCTACGAGCTCGTCCGAGTGCGCTGCACTGAATCGACCATCGACTCGTCGGTCGAAGTAGCACACAGTCTCACCGAACCGCCGAACGCAACCTGCGTCCCGGCTTGCAGTGGTACTCCCGAGGTCGTCGACCTAGACCTTTCGGTGCTTGACCCTGATGGCAACGGCACGGTCGCGTACTCGGCGACGTTGTCGGGCGAACGGAGACAGTCATGACTCGCGCTGGCGTCGACAGGTTTGGTCGGGGACTCTGGAGACGGGCCGATGACCGCGGAGCGATCTTGATCATCGCGATGTTCATCATCACGGTGGTTGCGTTGGTGACCGGCGCTGTACTGACTCGCGGCGACGGAAGCTTGCGGGCCACTGTCGCCCTGCGAGATGTCGCACGATCCTCATACACCGCGGACGCTGCGGCCCAGGTGGCGATCAACGACCTCCGCACGGGTTACAACATTGGCACCGGTGAGCCGAGTCCTTGGTACTACACAAACGAGCTCGGCACTGGGTGCTTTGGTTACAACGGGAGTGGGCCGACAAGCATCCCAATGACGACGCTTACCCTCGACAATCTTGTCCCGCAGCAGTCCAACGAAACGCAGGACACCATGTCCGCGGCCGTGGTCTGTGGCCCGGAAGACGCGACGGGAGCCCAAGGCACAGCGGTTCCCATCAACAACTCGAACAAGCCTGGAAACGCGATACTGACGCTCGGTACCAGCGCAACTGAGAACGGTTTCACCTTCAAGACGAACGGCAGCGCAGGCGCATTCAGGGTTCGGGGCGGCATCTGGTCGCACTCGAACATCCTTCGCGACAACAACGGCACCCTCGAGTCGACTGAGAGCATTCGCGCTCGCACCGGCTGCAGCCCGATGAGCGCCATGTCCGCTCCCACCGTGAATTGCTTCTCCGGGACGGCTCCTGCAGACCCGAACTACGCCAATGAGCTCAGTGCTACCGGCCGTACCATCGCTGATCTCGAGTTGCAGATTCCGCCAACGACGTGCCCCGGCAACTCGGTGACCCTCCAGCCTGGCATCTACGACGACGCCACGAAGCTCAATGCGTTGACACCCAACGGCGGCGGTAACTGCTTCATTCATTTCCAACCAGGCGCGTACTACTTCGACTTTCACAACAGTTCCGGCGACCCATTATTCGACTCTGACATCGTGCCTAGCGCCGGCAATGTGTGGGCGATCAACTCCGGCACCATCGTCGGTGGAGCGTTGACAACGGACAATACGGTGCCGGGACGATGCGTCAACCCGATCGACGATGTCAATGCCGACGGCGTCCAGTTCATCTTTGGTGGCGACAGCCGGATGGTGGTGGACAAGGGCGCGGTGATGGAGCTTTGCGCGACCTATCACAGCACCCGCCCGCCCATCGTCATATACGGCCAGAAAACCGGCACTGCAAGTTCCACGACATTGTCTGGAGTAACGGCGCTCACTAGCACCGCGGTCACCATCCCGGGCTCCTTCCTGCAGGCCACGGCCGCCAACGTCCAGGCAGCCGACGGCAACCAGGCGACGAACGCCAACCTCGCTTACTGGCAACGCGACAGCACCGGAGCAAACAGCGCGCAGCCGGGAACGATGACGATGACCGGCTTCGCGCCGGGTACGAATCTGCCTAAGGGCACAGTGTTGACCGGGGCACGACTCAAGGTCACGCATCGTTCCACCGGCAACGCCAACGCCTTCACTCTGACGCCTAACCTCGGTACTGGGCCGATCAGCTACACGATGCCGGCCCGGGGGACACTTGGTACTGAAGATGTGGATCTGTCCGCGCGAACCGGATGGGGTGCGTTTCAGAAGGCGGTCCACGACAGCGGCTTCAGCGGGGCATCCTTCAAGTTCGATGCGTCCCTCGGCAGGAACCAGATCTCCCAACTTGATGCTGTCCGCCTTGAGTTGACCTATTACGTGCCGCAGATCCGGGCCCAGTCAGGCAGCGTCACGACGCCTGGCGGCCTGCCGGTGGTTCAGGCGTTGGGCAACAGCACATTCTTCTACGCACAAGGCACCACATATGTGCCGTTGGCAAAGATCGACCTCGCCCTGAACAACATCAACGAGTCTGTCTTCCGATTCGGCGTCATCGCCCGTGCGCTTGACGTGTTCGAAACGGCATCCTTCGGGTACACCGGCGCTGTGATTGAACTACCTGACAACTCCCCGGGCTTCGGCTTCGAGACGACGCTCGTTCGCCTCGAGGTATATGTCTGCCCCGGTGCGACGTGCACAGTTGCAACAGGGAAGCTCGCACTCAAAGCCAGAGTGAAGGTCTTCGACGATGGGGCGGTGCCAGGTCCGCCTCATCGGCAAGTCACGATTCTGAACTGGAGTCACACGCGCTGAGCGAGCACGAGCTTCTCTCGGTCGTCGTCCCGATCTTCGCTGGCCTGCTCGGGCTCGCCATCGGGTCGTTCCTCAACGTCGTCGCGCACCGCGTTCCGGCGGGGGAGTCGATCGTCAGCCCGCCGTCGGCGTGCCCGAAGTGCGGGCACGAGATCCGGAACCGGCACAACGTGCCGGTGCTCGGGTGGCTGGTCCTGCGGGGGAAGTGCTTCGACTGCGGGGAGCCGATCAGTGCGCGGTACCCGCTCGTCGAGCTCGGGACGGGTCTGGCGTTCGCGTTGGTCGCGCTGCGGCTCGGCACCGACGAGCAGGGACTGCGGTTGCTGCCGGCGTACCTCACCTTCGTGGCCATCGGGATCGCGCTCGCGCTCATCGACCTGGACGTCCAGCGTCTGCCGGACAAGATCGTCCTGCCGTCGTACGTCGTCCTGGCGGGTCTGCTGCTGATCGACTGGGACGGGGGAGCGCTGCTGCGCGCGCTCGAAGGCGCGGCGATCCTCGGTGCGTTCTTCTTCATCGTCTGGCTGATCGCGCCCGGGGGCATGGGCTTCGGCGACGTGAAGCTGTCCGGGATCGTCGGCGGGATGACCGCGTACCTGACGTGGGGGACGTTCCTCGTCGGCGCCTTCATGGGGTTCCTGCTCGGCGCCGTCGCCGGGGTGCTGCTGATGGCCGGCGGCAAGGCCGGGCGCAAGAGCGCGGTGCCGTTCGGGCCGTTCATGATCCTGGGCGCGTTCGCCGCGATCCTGGGGGCCGGGGGCCTGGGGGACTATTACCTGGAGTTGATCGGGTACTAGCACACGACCAGCGGAAGTGTGGACATCGGAAAAGCGGGATCGGCACAAGGCACGCCGGGGTGATGGAATGTCTTCAACAGGCCGTGGTGGTCGCGATCCCGTGCAGTGTCCCCTGCATGGAGCGGCCGCCACGGCCTGATTTGGTGAATCAGTACCAAGCCTGCCTCGTTTTACCTGCGGTGTGACCGGGAGTTTGTTCAAAATTTCTGCGGCGTGGGGGTTTCCCGCGGGTTCGAACA
>NZ_JBMCZA010000162.1:56272-57558 GCF_048654705.1 Nocardioides sp. CPCC 206348 | reverse complement strand
CGCAAGACGGCGGTGCCGTTCGGGCCGTTCATGATCCTCGGCGCGTTCGCCGCGATCCTGGGCGCGGGGGGCCTGGGGGACTATTACCTGGAACTGATCGGGTACTAGTCATGTGTCAGTCAAGGCGGGACAGTCTCGAGCCCGACAAGTGGGCAGGATTTGGGGTGGAACTCCCGTGAGCGGACTCAGCCAGATCGACAAGCTGTATCCCACGCCAGATCCTGACTACCCCGAGTTCCTTCCGGCCCATCCGAAAAATGCGCACATCGACTGGATGGCATTCATGGCCTACGTCGAAGAAGGACGCCCGGATCAGCCTTCGACGTACAACTTCTATCTTCGTGCACAAGGCCGCGTTGACGCCGTCTGGCTGAATGGCATCGCCCAGCCTCTCGTTTCACCGGCGCTGCGGGAGGTCATGCACGACGTCGCCGGAGAGGACCTCGATTTCCTGCCCGTGGCCGTTAACGAAGAGCCGTACTGGTTGATGCGAGTTCAGACCCGTATAGACGCGCTTGACCCCGATGCCTCACAGTTCAACCGCGGCTCACGCGGCAACATCAAAACGATCCAGCGCGCCGTGTGGCTGTCCGACCGGATCACCGACCCAAAGATGTTCACCATCCCCCAAACACCTCGAAGCATCTGGGCAACTCCGTCGGTCGCCGATGCGTACAGGAGTTCTGGATGCACTGGGCTCAACTTCGGTCCTTATGGTGAAGTCGTGTGACCGAGACATGTCCGTGAGCGAGGCGGAGGGGGAGGCGGGAGCTGAGGTGGCACTCGCCATTGGCGTGGATTCCGGGATGCTGTTGTTCGCTGATGCCTGCGATACCGACATCGGCCTGGAAGAAACCAAGCCGTGGTGGAGCGGCAGAGTGCCGCTTCCCAGTTGTGGTTGGGTCGCCACGACTCACGCTGTTCTGATTGATACCGGCGGAGATGATGAGTTTCCCGTCGAGGCCGACACGGATCACGGCTTGTGTCGCAGGCTGGTCATTGCGTTCGACGAACCATCGGACCGGGAGTGGCAGCATTTGAAGATTCTTGGCGTGCCGTCGCACCTGTTGTTCGTGGGTGACCCTGGGATGGCCCAGCAGTTCGAGGTCGAGCCCCTCGCACAGGCGATCGCGGCTCCTGGGGTCTGGCTGGTGACGCGTTCAGAAACCGCGAACGTTCGAATCGACATACAGCAGACGCTTGAGCCTGACGCCGGAACTCAGACGACTGCAGTTCGTGTGTCGATGTGAGGTCCAGAACGAGCCACAGGTCGCCTGGCTCGTCGC
>NZ_JBMCZA010000162.1:55881-56262 GCF_048654705.1 Nocardioides sp. CPCC 206348 | reverse complement strand
CAGTACCAAGCCTGCCTCGTTTTACCTGCGGTGTGACCCGGAGTTTGTTCAAAATTTCTGCGGCTTGGGGTTTCCCGCGGGTTCGAACGGGTGTACGATTGACCGTAGGTCACGACAGCCGGAGCCCCGTGCGGGGAGGAGGGTGTCGAGGCCGAGTCCAGGTCGGGACAGTCAGTGCCCAAGGAAGGGCCGCCGGTCGGGCGACACGTGTTGTAGCCGTGCTCGTCCGCAGGAGAAGACATGACCGCCACCGTCGCCACGGGTGTTCACCCGATTATGGCGTGCGTCCAGACGGTCTCGAACGCGGTCGCCGATGTCGCCGACGTACAGCCGATCTTCATGTCGACCGATGAGAAGAAGGCGGCCCTGGTGGGGCTGGCC
>NZ_JBMCZA010000162.1:55569-55761 GCF_048654705.1 Nocardioides sp. CPCC 206348 | reverse complement strand
CAGGCCCGTGTGATCGTGGCCGGCATCGATGCGCTGCCCAAGGAGCTCGGGCCGGAGGTGCTCGCCGCGGCTGAGCGGACCCTGGTCGGGTACGCCGCCGACTTCCGGCCGCGCGAGCTGCGCAAGATCGCGCGGCACGTCCTCGAGGTGGTCGCGCCCGAGGTTGCCGAGGAAGAGGCGGGCAAGCAGCTC
>NZ_JBMCZA010000162.1:55390-55483 GCF_048654705.1 Nocardioides sp. CPCC 206348 | reverse complement strand
TGGGGCGTGCTGCCGACGTCGGTGGCGAACCGGTTGAAGGCTTACCTGCAGGCGTACACGTCACCGCGGCGCTGGTCTCGAGACGGTTGCGGC
>NZ_JBMCZA010000162.1:55063-55351 GCF_048654705.1 Nocardioides sp. CPCC 206348 | reverse complement strand
GACCCCGACAACCTGCCGGAGCATGGCGGGGACGCCACGACGGTGATGGTCACGATGACGCTGGAACAGCTCCTGGCGGAGCTGGCCACGGCGGGGCTGTTGTCCGAGGGCGACGAGATCTCGGCATCCGAGGCCCGGCGGCTCGCCTGCCAGGCGTCGGTCATCCCGGTGGTGCTCGGCGGCAAGGGCCAGGTGCTCGATCTCGGCCGGTCGCAACGACTGTTCAGCAAGGCCCAGCGGAAGGCCCTGCGCCTGCGTGACACGGGCTGCCGTGCCGAGGGCTGCGAT
>NZ_JBMCZA010000162.1:53290-55053 GCF_048654705.1 Nocardioides sp. CPCC 206348 | reverse complement strand
ATCTCGGCATCCGAGGCCCGGCGGCTCGCCTGCCAGGCATCGATCATCCCGGTGGTGCTCGGCGGCAAGGGTCAGGTGCTCGATCTCGGCCGGTCGCAACGGCTGTTCTCCAAGGCGCAGCGCAAGGCCCTCCGCTTACGTGACAAGGGCTGCCGTGCCGAGGGCTGCGACGTCCCGGCCGCGTGGACCGAGGCCCACCACCTGAAACCGTGGTCAAAGGGTGGGAAGACCGACCTCGAGGACGGGATCTGCTTCTGCAGCCACCACCATCACCGGATTCACGACCATGCGTACTCGCACGAGTTGTTGGCGAATGGGAATGTCAGGTTTCACCGACGGAGATAGGCCGTGGCTCGTCGGAACTCGATGAAGGTGACGTCGCGGCAGGCGCCGTTTTGGCGTGCCCCGGAACTGCGCGGATCTGCCGAGGACCGTGCGGCCTCCTCGGCTCAACGCACCTGACGAATCTGTCGTCCGAACGGCCAAAACAGGACAGATTCGTCAGGTACGACGCGCACCCGTTCCGTCCGACTGTGCCGCGACGGGAGCGGAGCCGCGCATCGCACCTAGTCGTCGAGCACTTTGCGAGCTTCGCCCCACTCGCGCTCGAACTCAGACTTGTCGATGTCGTCATGCGGGAAGTCCCAGTCTTGGAGGGGCTTCTCCGGAGCAATGCCGTACCGGCCCTCATACGCCTGGACCGCAGCGATCCCACTGGCGTCACGCGCGGCGACAACCTCATCAAGTGCAGCTGCAGCCCGCGGGCGGCGTTCAGACCCCGCCAGTTCGACGGATCGCGTGATCCAGCCGTCATCTGCGACTTCCCAGAGGAAGGTTACGTCCCCTTCATCCCAGTGCGACCGCACCCACCTCGGCATGGATGGATCGTTGCACCGATGGACTGCCCTGTCATGCCGCTGTCGGAGCGGGATCTGCCCGAACGGGGAGCGGCATGCAGAGCGCGAACTCAGCCTGCCGCGAGACCTACCCGTGACAACATGTGCGCGTGCCCTTTGAGCCAACCGTGACCTCGAAGGTCGCCGAGATCCTCGCGACGGTCGTGGAGTGCGGTGGCGAGGCAAGCGGTGCGCATCTGCTCGACACTTGTGGCTTAAACAAGGCTCAGTTGACTCGCCAGCTCCGATGGATGGAGATGCAGGACTTCGTCAACCAGGTTGGGTCGTGGAATGACGGTGGTCTGTGGGTTCGCGCAACGGCCCTCGGTCGAGCGATCCTCGCTGCACAGCCCTGAGCCCTTCGCGCTCTTGCAGCTGATCGGCCGTGCCGACGTGCGGTCACGAGTTCCGGCACTCGGGCAGACTGCGACGCATGAGCGACGGCCTAAGAACCGAGATCCTGCTGTCGATGCAACGGGCGCTTTGGGAGCACGTGACTCAGGACCTCCGTGGCGTGGCAGTGGAGTACTCGGGAGAGTTGGATCGCGGAGCGCACGTTGTCGCTCGGTTCCTGTACGAAGGCGACGCTGGCCCGTTGCAGCGCGAGTGTGTATCTGAGTCGGAGGCGTACTTCTTGGCGGACTTCCTGCCCGACATGTCTACCGAGTTCGTTGCTGTCGACCACGCAGATCGCGATCTTCAGGGCGACGAGATGTGGGTCTTCCTGCGGTGGGAACCAACACCGGAGTTGCCGGATCAACCGCACTGAAGCGCCCGACCAAGCCGCTGTCGGAGCGGAACGCCGGACCATGCCGCTGTCGGTGCGGGAACCCGCACGGGCGGGCACATGGGCGCACGACGGCAGCG
>NZ_JBMCZA010000162.1:45761-53280 GCF_048654705.1 Nocardioides sp. CPCC 206348 | reverse complement strand
CCGCGTGGACCGAGGCCCACCACCTGAAACCGTGGTCAGAGGGCGGGAAGACCGACCTCGAGGACGGGATCTGCTTCTGCAACCACCACCATCACCGGATCCACGACCATGCGTACTCGCACGAGCTGTTGGCGAATGGGGATGTCAGGTTTCACCGACGGAGATAGGCCGTGGCTCGTTGGAGCTCGATGAGGGTGACGTCGCGGCAGGCGCCGTTTTTGGCGTGCCCCGGAACTGCGCGGATCTGCCGATGAGCGTGCGGTTGGCAGGGCCTACTTCGCAGCGGAGTCCTCGGCTGCGAGGGCTCCTGGGATGACCTCAGCGCCCCACCAGTCAGGTTGGGTCTCGCGCCAGTCCAGTGGATGTTCGATCGACCAGCCATCCCTAAGGGAAGCTTCAAACTTGGCTGATGCGACCTCGAAGGGAGAGTCAGCAGGAACGTCCGGGAGCATCCCGCATGCAAGCGCTCGCGGAACCTCGGCAACGGTTGTTCGCCATCCGCGCGGGGTCCGGTATAGCAGTACGTATGCGACCTGGGGACGCGTCATATACGGATCATGGCACGGGCCCGCCCGACCATGCCGCTGGGCGTGCAGTCGGGATCCGGCGAGACCATTCAGTGAGGCGACGCGGTCATTGTGTGGTTCTGCAGGCACTAGGTGAACGCCGGACCACACAATCATTGGGACCACCGTTCAGAGACGCCCGACTCTGCCGCAACCTGCGCGCACCGCAACGCCAACGAGGCAAGCAGGCAGACTGTTCTCGTGGACCTTGAACCGACGCGCTCTGCGTACGAACGCCTCATGTTGCGGGTCGCAACGGAGACGATAGGTAGCGACGCCGACGTGATCAGCGGGGCACCAGCTAAGGACTTTCTGGCACGGATCGAGTTCACCAGTCGTGACCAGTCTGATCGTGCTGCAGTCATGAACATGCACACCGAGTGGCTTGAAGCGGTGTTCGTCCTGAACCCCAATCTCGGCGTGTTCATGCTGGATGACTTCACGGACGCGGACTACGCGGCTGCCCAAGTTCGCGTCATGGCCGAGGTCGTCCATGCCTACTTGCGTGGCGAGGGATCGATGGAAACGCGACGGTCGTTCCTCTTCAGACGGAGGCCGCAACTTCGCCTTGACGTGAACGACCGCGAATGGCTCGCACGCTAAACGCTGACCTTGCCAAGCGTCCGGATCTGCCGCGTTGAGGGCGGCTACGCTCGCCCGACTCTGCCGCTGTGTGAGCGGTTTTCGCACGAACGACGAACCTACAGAGCGGCACGCGTCTTGACGTCACATCGCTGAATGACGGCTAGAGAATCGAGTTCCAATCATCGCGCGATGCGTACAGCATCAAGATCACAGCGGCGACGAGAACGCCTTGCACGATCCGCGATCCCCACGGTGCGTGCCGATCGGCCAGTTCGGCTAGCGGTGTCATCCACACACCCGCGGACAAAAGCACACAGGCGAGGAACGCCAGTCCGAAGAAGACCTCGCCCTCAGCGATCCGCTGAACTGCTAGATAAGCCATGCTCACGAAGAACAGCCCGAGGAGCCATGCATCACGTTTCACCCGCGACAACGTATCGGCACGCGGGCCACGTGAATCGACCCACGCCCAATGTGCAGGCACGTGCCGCTGTCGGAGCGGAACGCCCAACCATGCCGTTGAGCGGACCTGCCGATGGCCGCGCGCCTACGGAGTGGCCAAGGTGATGTTCAGGTCCTCGGGCGCCGGCAACTCGTCGGGGTCTGACTCGCTCTGCCCAACCCACTCGATGCCACCCAGAATTTCGCCGGTTCCAGGGATCTCCACCGTGTAGAGGAAGAGCCCGTCATGGGTGTCCGAGTCTTTGATGCCCGCGTTCACGACCATGCTCATGCCCCTGTTGCTTCCCTTGAAGAAGTCAATCGACGGGCATCCGCACGCGCAACCGCCAAAGACCTGCGCATCGGCTGCCTGCGCCCGAAGCCGCTCAACGCCCTTGATGTCCACAGACAGCAGGGCGGTCAAGACGGCCCGCTCGCGGGCGGTCAACGGCCTGGGGTACATACACTCATCATCCCGCGAGCAGGGTCGGGACGCATTGCCTTTGACCGTCAGCTCATGCCGCCGATCGTGCGAGCCTGCCGACGAGGCGATTCAGAACCTGTGTTCGGGCGGGCGAGGAACGGTCATGGGGCCCTTGCGGTCACGGACGTAGGTCGCGTAGTCAGTGAAGTGGCGTCGCCGTTCTAGGTAGTGCGGGTAGTGCTCGAAGTGCCAGCGGCAGTCCTCGATAAACGCAGCGTGGTCGTTAAGGTCCAGCCGCGCACACACGCCCTCGAAGACCAGCAGGCCAGACATCATTTCGGCGCACTCATCTTGACTGGCGGCGTTCGCACCCCACAGCACCCCGGCGGGGAGTTCGTGAACTGCGCCCCACAACCAGTTGAGGTCACGCTCGTACTGCGCCTCATCGGATTCCCTCGGCGACATGCGGTGAGGGTAGTCGTCCGCTCATGCCGCGGGCCACGCGATCGTGCCGATGTGCGCTCGTCCGAGTTAGCCCTCAATCAGGCTGTTTAGGCGCTGGCGGGCATCGGCCGCAAAGGGGACCACGTCGAAAATCAGGTACCGGACAAACGGGTATGGGTCATCACCGCTCGGCGTCACCTCGACTTGCGCCACGAGGGCGCCGTCGTCGCCACCCTGTTGCTCATCGATCTCGATGATCACTCCGGCAGCCCGATCTCCACCCAGCAGCGCGCGACGCGATCCTCCCCCGAGCGACGGACGCTCCAGACCTTCCAGGGACTGCGCCCAGTCCCTGAGCTGCTGCAGAGTGAACATCGTCGTCAACGTCCCCGAGACAAGTGGGGCCGCTTCGACGGTGATCTCACAGTCGAACCACGACTCATCGCCGGGCGGGGTGTACGGCTGTCGCCGGACCGTCACTTTCAGACCCGCGTCGTCGGTGTCGATCGCCAGCACGACGTAGGAGTCATTGGGCACATTTGGAGGTTATCCCTGCCGCCCGCTGTCGCCGCCATGCGCTCGGTCGTGCCGAGGTGCGGGCGCATGCCGTCGAGCCGGTTGCACAGACTGCGATGAGGAGCCGGAAGCAGGTGACTCGTCTTCAATAGGCGCGTTCTCGGCAGCACCAAATTGCGTTGCCGCCAACTCTGGTGAACGCGATCCGATGCCTAGTCGAATGTCAGGTTAGGACGCTGCTCGACTGCGGATCGAACGTGGTCAATCCGTGGCGCAATGCCATATCGCAGAGAACCGGTGTGAGCTCGTCTGCTCGCGACCAGGAGATGGCAACGATCACGCATTCGTCTGTCTTGTAGATCGCGGAAGCCCACGGCGAGGAGTTCATGTTCTCCTCGCAAATCTCGGGGTAAGCGGCAGTCACCTCGGTGTAGAAGCTTGCGACGTCGAGGGCGGCGTTGCGCGCCGTCTCCGTTACGGTCAGTTCGCCCTCGACCAATCGGCCGTAGGTAGCCGCGGCGCTACTCGTTGAAGGCGTCGGCTTCTCCCACCAGAACGCGAGATCAAAGCTCACACTTCACCTCGCCGGGTCCACCGAGTGACTGTCACACGTCGAGATACAAGTCGCTCGGCGACTCAAATCAGAACGAAGCGGAGCGCCAGACCATGCCGCTGTCGGTGCGGGAACCCGCACCGGCGGGCACATGGGCGCACGACGGCAGTAAATCGTGCGAGCATCAGATGTGACCGATCCACGGGATATCTCCACCATGTTCACCTTCTCGCAGAGCAATCCTTCCGGAGCTGGACAGGGAGACGTGGCAGCGCTGCTTCGCCGAGTTGCCGACACGATTGATGGACTCGGCGACATCGAGATTTACGACGTCACGTTCCGATCCGAGGTCACCGACGGCGAAGACGACCTCACAATGTCCGTCTACTACGACCGCCCCGAGTAGGGACGAGACATCCTCCGACGCCCGACCATGCCGCCGTCGAAGCGGAGTCTCGATCCGGCTACCGGTTGGCCTGAAAGCTGCCGACAGGCGAGTGCGACTCGCTCCGCCGGTCAGTACGGCCCTGTTGTTACGGAGATGTAGGCCTCCGCGAACACCGCACACGCAAGAAGGACTGCAGCCGAGACTGTCCCGAGCAAGATGCCTCGGCCGACAGGACGGCGGATGAGAAAGAGTCCGGCGGTCAGGAAACAGGCGGTCACGGTCCCGACGACTTCCAGCCACTTTTGGAACTCAGATCCGGAGTAGTAGGAGTCGCCGTCGTGGACGGCCAGCCTTGCGACCAAGCCGGTCAGTAGGAGAACCGTTAGGCAGGTGGCCAGCGACTCCCGACTGAAACGTCGGGAGCCATCAGAACTCTGCATGAACCGATCATGCCCAGCGGAGCCGCCTCTGTCTGACAGATTGATGGACCGGTTACCTTGTCGACGTAGACAGCGCCTGCGTGCCGCTCCTGATAGATCCGAGACGCACGGACATGCTGCGAACAGGACGGTCGTGACGATCAGCGAGCAGCCGGCCGTAAGGTCGTGCAGATGAAGTTCCGGCAGCGGCGTCAGCGCACGGCTGATCTGCACGTGCAGTTCATCTGGGGCGGCGAACCCGTCGAGGGTTGCGATCCGATTGCATTGCTTGTTGCATCAGACGAGCCAGAGGCTGCAGTTGCACGTGCCGGAGCGTTGGGTGTCTGGCACGCCTCGGTACTCGATGACATCAGGATCAAGGCCAGCGAGGCGGAACACGCCGCAGCCGACCCGCAGGGGTTTGTGTGGCGTCGTGCTGACGAAATGCAGTGGCGAGGTTCGGGATCCTGGCCAGGTCTTCAGAGATGACGGCTGAACCACCGTTTCAGTCCTACAGCAAGGATCCGCTCCGGCGGCGCGCTTGAGGCCGAGATCTCGTTAACCCGCTCCGATCGACCATGCCGCCGTCCGGGCGGAGGCTGACAGAGGCAGCCCAAGGATCGAGACCCTCATCAGCCGTACTCATCTGCGTCGATGTCTGCGCCCATGGCCACCAGAAGCTCGAGCTGTTCGCGCTCCATCGACCATCCCAACAGCTGATGCTGGCCGGCCATCTTCTCCCACTCGTGCCCGTCGTCATCGGTGACCGGCTCACCGAGCGACTCCTCCTCGCCGTCCTCATCATTGAAGTACCGCACGACCTGAAGGCACGCGCTGACGTCGCCGCGTTCGACAAGCGCACGGACGCGATCCGCGACCGGCGCGATGCGATCGAGCACCTCGGATATCTGTTCATCCAGCCGAAGTCCGAGCGTTTCGCAGGAGATCTTCCAGGAGTGGCTTGCGGGGCGGAGCGGATCGCTGCTGTCGCTTCCCTGAACCCTGACCGCATCAGGCTCCATGCCGAGGTGAGCGGAGATCTCAGCCCCAGTCGTCTCGTTGCTCCCCAGCGCAAAGTAGACGTACTGGCTCATCCGCATGGGCCAAGTGTCGCAAGTTGCTGCGCAACCCCCTCGACCGGCGAGGCGTCTCGATACGTCGCTCGTTCCTCGCGACTGCTCGACGAGCTTGCGGGTCAGCGGGTCAGCGGGTCAGCGGCCGGAGAAGCAGACCAGGCAGGACGACGGGTCGTGCTGGATGTTGCTGTCGTGCAGGCGGTCGCTGCGGGAGAGGAAGTCGTCGAGGGCACGCTCGGAGGCGGCGATCTCGAGGATGACCTCCTCGAGCTCGGGCGACAGGCGCGGGCCGGTCTGGACCTCCGAGCCCTGCTCCAGGACGGTTTCGGACGCGAGTGCGCTCATGGTTGCTCCCCCAGCTTCTGCCCGAGTCCTCAGTGTTCAGGACCCTTTGACTTCTCCCTCAGGCCCTGTTCTTCGAATATCCACGCTGCATCGCACCGGCGCAATGGGGGATGGCAAGGTCAGGCCGAAAGCGGGACAAGGTCCCATCACAATTGACTACTGGAGGGCGGCCGTGAGGCGCATGACATTGTCGACGAACCGCACGGTGCGCGGCCGGCGGTCCCAGTCGGCCAGCGTGAGCTCCTTCGACAGCGCGCGATAGCCGTCCTCGACCTCGCGCATCCGCGCCACCACGGCCGGGTCCGGGAGCATCAACGACACCTCGTAGTTGAGGCCGAACGAACGCATGTCCATGTTGCTCGACCCGATCACGGCCACCGTGTCGTCGATGGTGAAGTGCTTCGCGTGCAGGATCAGCGGGGCCGGGTAGCGGTGGATCCGGACGCCGGCTTCCAGCAGCGCGCGATAGTACGACGCCTGCGCGTGCCCGACCATGAACTGGTCGGCGACCTCGCTCACGAACAGCTCCACGTCGACGCCGCGTTCGGCGGCCGTCGTGACGGCGTACAAGAGCGACTCGTCGGGGACGAAGTACGGCGACGTCAGGGAGATCCGCTCCGTGGCGGCGTAGATCAGCGTGGTGAACATGCGCAGGTTGTTCTCCGCCGCGATGCCCGGGCCGCTGGGCACCACCTGGCAGGGCACGTCGAGCACCTCGTCGGGCCGCGTGTCGGGGGTGCCGTGAACTGCGACGAGCTCGACGACGTCACCCGTCTCGACGTACCAGTCGGTGGCGAAGACGCCGTTGAGGCCACCCACCACCGGGCCCTCCAGGCGCACCATCAGCTCGACCCACTCGCGACCCAGCCGGTGGTTCTTCGCGCTGTGGTAGCCCGGCTCGGTCAGGTTCAGCGAACCCGTGAAGCCGACGCTGCCGTCGACCACCAGGATCTTGCGGTGGTTGCGCAGGTCCGGGCGCCGGAAGCGGCCCTTCAGCGGCTTGATCGGCAGCATCGGGTGCCAGTCGATGTCGGTCTTGCGCAGGCGCCGCAGCATCCGGTGATAGCCCGAGATTCGCCGCGAACCGAGGTGGTCGAACAGCAGGCGTACGTCGACCCCGCGGGCCGTCGCGCGGATCATCGACTGGAAGAGCGGGTCGGTCACCTCGTCCCACGCGGTGATGTAGAACTCCACGTGCACGTGGCTGCGGGCCCGGTCCACCTCGGCGGCCATCTCGAGGATCAGGGCCTGGTAGTCGTCCCACAGCTGGACCTCGTTGCCGCCGGTCAGCGGAAGCGCGCCGAGGTGGTGGTTGAGCGAGGCGACGCGGGCGATCGGCGCCGGCAACCGGTTGGTGTCGAACGTCATGGGGAGCCGGTCGGTGCGCTCCCGGATCGCGCGGATCGCCTCCCGCTGGCGGCCGATCCGGCGCGAGCCGAGCCGGGTGCGGCCGAACATCAGGAAGACCAGGAACCCGATGATCGGCTCCACCATGATGAGCAGCAGCCACGCCATCCCGGTCGACGGCTTGCGGTTGCCCGGGATGACGCCGAGGGCGATGAGCCGGAGACCCACCTCCAGGATCAGGAAGATCAGGCCGACGGTCGACGTCGGGTCGGGCCAGGTCATTGCTGCAGACTAGGAGACCTGCAACCTCTCTCAGCGGAAGGCGCAGCCGGACTTCACGCCGAACCGTCGCAGGATCACTGCGGCGGGGCAGAACCCGGTGATGCTCGACTGGAGCAGGTTGGACCCGACGAAG
>NZ_JBMCZA010000162.1:45598-45692 GCF_048654705.1 Nocardioides sp. CPCC 206348 | reverse complement strand
TCTCAGGCGGGGTGCTCGGCGGCCAGCGCGTCGGCGAACTCGCAGAACGCGTCGTACGCCCGGGCGCCGTGGATGGTGGCGGGGCCGCCGTGCA
>NZ_JBMCZA010000162.1:45370-45588 GCF_048654705.1 Nocardioides sp. CPCC 206348 | reverse complement strand
CCGATCGCCAGCGCGATCAGCTCCTTGGTCTTCTTGTCGAGTGCGCCGTCGGCGAAGGCCGCCTTCGACAGCTCGCCGAAGCCCTTGTAGACCTCGGGGATGGCGCGGCGAAGGCTGCGGTGGAGAGGGGAGAGGTCGTCGAGGACGACCTTGCCGTGGGGCGAGGCCGGCGGCGTGATCGGGGTGGGGTCGGTGGTCATGGTGGTTTCCTCTCTGTG
>NZ_JBMCZA010000162.1:45210-45360 GCF_048654705.1 Nocardioides sp. CPCC 206348 | reverse complement strand
AGGACCGCGACGCCGAGGATGACGCCCATCTCCTTCGGGGGCAGCGGGCCGGACAGGGCGAAGGTGAAGAAGACCGCGACCATGACACCGCCGGCCGCGAAGATCACCCGACCCGAGTGCGCCACGGCGCCCACCATGGCTTCCTTCGGG